>JAQCMZ010000134.1 GCA_028274825.1 Haloferacaceae archaeon | reverse complement strand
GTATATCACTCGGTCTATTCCGTGATACGCGAGATTTCGAGTCAGTGACTCGACGTACTCTCGAAAAACAGGAGCCTCGACCCACATCGTTCCGTGAAACTGCTTGTGATGGGGACTTACTCCGATATTGACAGTCGGTGTGCAGAGATAGCCAGTGCGCCTTGCGGCCTCTCGTGCGAACGCCTCTGCGATGAGGTGGTCAGTTCCCTCGGGGAGATGAGGCCCGTGTTGCTCGGTTGATCCGAGCGGGACCAGTGCCAGTGATTCGGTCTCGAAATACGCCCCGAGTTCCGGCCAAGTCTCGTCGGCAAGGTACATACTGTCTCCCGAAGAGCGGCTGATTGTTCAATCTACTCACCTTCAGGAGCCGAGACCTCCAGCTGAATACTACTGGTCGGTCTCCTGTCTCGCTCAAATGCCAGCTAGGAGCAGTGATCGGCGAGATGAACGGGGTCCCTGATGAGATCAGTTGTTGCTGAGTTAACTCATCGTTACTCAAGATAGAATGGTCAAGCTGGTGGCCCAGCAGCAATCAGTACGGGGTTGCAGATACACGCCGGTCGTGTTGCCAGCCACAGATATAGAAAACACATCACGCTGTGTCACACGGCGAGTATCGATCTGTGATGCTCATATCCAGATGCAGTTCAGCGCGTGGATCCCAGAGCGACGGCGACACTCGACGGAAGCTGTTAAGACCCCTCTTGCCGTTTCTGGAACAACTAGTGGCAAGTGCTGGGTGGTCTCTGGAATGAATGGGCGAGTGATTCTGACGGTGACTGTATGAGCGAGACACCACATGTCAGTGTTGATGTTGGAGGGACATTCACAGATGTTGTCCTGATTACGAGACAGGGGCTGACGACAGCAAAAGTTCCCTCCACTGCCGATCAGAGTGTAGGGGTTCTCTCTGGAATCGAGAAAGCCTGTGGACAGGCAGATATCAGCCCCCAGAGTATCCAGACGTTCACTCACGCGATGACTGTCTCTGTGAACGCGCTGTTGGAGCGTGACGGGGCCGAGACGGCACTCGTGACGACGACTGGGTTCCGTGATGTGTTAGAGATTGGTCGTCAGACACGTGATGAGTTGTACGATTTGTCGGCCGAGCGGTCAGATCCACTTGTGCCGCGACACCGTCGGTACGAACTGAACGAGCGGGCGAGGGTGGACGGAATCGAGACACCGGTTGATCTCACCGAAGTAGACGCACTTGCCGAGGAACTAGACGGGATCGAGAGTGTTGCCGTCTCACTGCTTCACGCTTACAGTGAGCCCGAAAACGAGGCACTGGCTGTTGAGCGCCTCCGAGACCGGCTCGATGTGCCCGTTTCTGCCTCTCATGAGGTGTTACCAACGTTTCGGGAGTACGAGCGAACGTCGACGACAGTCGTGGACGCGTATGTGCGCCCCGCGATAGACGCGTATCTCAGTCGCCTCAGCAGGCGAGCAGAGACTGCCGGACTCCCACAGCCGGAGATCATGCAATCAAACGGTGGGATTGCCGCTGCCGAGACGGTCCGCGAGCGAGCAGTCACGACCGTGTTATCCGGGCCGACAGCAGGTGTCGTTGGCGCGAAACCCAGTGCAACAGGAGTCGGAGCCGGCCGCGACCGTGACGGGATTGTCACTTTCGACATGGGTGGTACGTCATCTGACGTGAGCCTCGTGCAAGACGGTCACATTGCTCGCACGACCGACGCTGAAATCGATGGCCAACCCGTCGCGATACCGATGGTCGATATCGAAACGGTCGGCTCTGGCGGCGGCAGCATCGCGTGGATTGATGATGGTGGCGCACTCCGGGTCGGCCCTCAATCGGCCGGGGCTGATCCCGGCCCGGTCTGCTACGGTCGCGGTGGCGACCAGCCAACCGTTACCGATGCCTCTGTCGTGTTGGGGTATATCGGTGAGGGTACGGAACTCGGGGGTGAACTGTCTCTCGATGCGGACGCAGCAGATGAGGCACTCACACGGTTGGCTGAGACGGCTGATCTCGGGTCAGCACGCGAGGCTGCTGAAGGCGTCTATCAGATCGCTAATGCGACAATGACGCGTGCTATCCGGTCTGTCACTGTCGAGCGAGGCCATGATCCGCGTGAATTCGATCTCGTCGCATTTGGTGGTGCAGGCCCACTGCACGCCGCCGCGATTGCTGATCGGCTGGAGATGGACCGTGTCGTTGTCCCGTTGGCTGGCGGAGTTCTCTCGGCGTATGGCCTGTCGGCAGCCGATGAGAAACACGACACTGTCCAAACTCACCGGACACCTCTCACCGATGCCGATCCTACCGAATTGGAGACGGTGTATACGAAATTGAGTTCAGAGGTGCGAAACCAGTCTACCAGCGACGACCCACAGATCGAGCGATCGGCTGAACTTCGGTATACCGGGCAGAGTTTCGAACTTGAGGTTCCAGTCACCACACCACTCGACATACAACTGATCCGTGACCGATTTCACGAGACACACGAGCGAGTCAACGGCTATCGGATGGACGACCCAATCGAGTTGGTGACAGTGCAGGTTTCTGCTGTCTCACGGAATCAGAGCCCACCGATCACATACTCGGGGACGACTCAGTCGAGTTACACATCACGAGCGGGGCACTTCGACGGCGAAAACCACCAGATTCCAGTTTTCCGTCGCGATGAACTGCGGGTCGGGACCGAAATCGAGGGGCCTGGAGTATTCGAAGATCAAGAGAGCACGGTGGTCGTCCCGCCGACGTGGGACGGGACCGTCCTTGAGGACGGAACCGTTCTGCTCGATCGGAGTGAAAACCAATGACGCTCAACGCGGTCACCCTGGAGATCCTGCGAAACCAACTCACAGGAATCGCCGAAGAGATGGGCCACGTGCTGATTCGGAGTGCATACTCGCCAAATATCAAAGAGCGACAGGACTGCTCGACTGCTCTTTTTGATGCGGATGGGCGAATGATTGCCCAGGCTGAACATATTCCAGTCCATCTTGGGGCGATGCCGGAGGCTGTCGATGCAGTGCGGGAACGAGGGCCCCAGCCTGGTGAGACATACGTGCTCAATGACCCCTTCGAGGGGGGGACGCATCTCCCGGACGTGACGATCATCTCTCCAATCGATATTGAGGGAGAGATCATCGGGTACGGTGTCACCCGCGCACATCACGGTGACATCGGCGGGATAAGCCCTGGAAGTATGCCTGCGGGAGCCACAGAAATCTATCAAGAAGGGTTGCGAATCCCTGTAGTCCGTCTCGCGAGTAACGGGACAATCGATGAACGCGTCATGTCACTACTGCTGGCGAACGTCAGAAACCCCACACAGCGGCAGGCAGACCTGAGTGCCCAACTGGCAGCCACCAACCGGGCGGGTGACCGGATTCGCGAATTGGTCGAGGAACACGGCCGCGACACGGTCGAGACAGCATTTGACTCGGTAATCGATTACGCACGGGACCGGATCGAGACAGAGATTGAAACAATCCCTGATGGCGTGTACACCGCGACTGAGTGTCTCGAAGGTGACGGTGTCGCCGACGAACAGATTCCTATCGAGGTGACGGTGACTGTTGACGACGACACGGTGACTGTTGATTTCTCTGGCACCGCGGCGCAAGTCTCTGGCAACATGAACGCCCCGGGGGCAGTCGCGAAGAGTGCTGTCTACTTCGTCCTTCGGGCGGTCACAGATCCCGAAATTCCACCGAACGACGGGTGCTATCAGCCCGTCGATATCACCATCCCCGAGCGGTCGCTATTGAATCCAACACCGCCAGCAGCAGTCGTTGGCGGGAACGTCGAGACGAGTCAGCGGACGATGGATGCTGTGTTAGCCGCATTCGCTGAAGCGATCCCTGATCGTGTGCCAGCACAGGGGCAGGGAACAATGAACAACACGATCATCGGTAGCCGGAGTGATGAGGGGTTCACCTACTACGAGACTATCGGCGGTGGATTCGGTGGTCGGCCAACCGCCGATGGAATCGACGGAGTACAGGTCGGCATGACGAACACACTGAATACGCCGATAGAGGCATTAGAAGCCGAGTATCCGATGCACGTCGAACGGTACCAGCTCCGTGAGGGTAGTGGCGGCGATGGAAAATATCGTGGCGGCCTAGGAATCATCCGCTCGATAACCACCGAAGTCGAGGCCACCGTCTCATTGTTGACTGAACGGCGTCAAACCCGACCGCGGGGACTCAATGGAGGCGAAGATGGGTCTGCCGGTGAGAATCGAATCAACGAGGAAGTCCTACCGGCAAAAGCAACTATTGATATCGAAGCTGGTGACACTGTGACTATCGAAACGCCTGGTGGCGGCGGGTACGGAAACCCAGCGTCACGGAGCCAAGACCGTCGGCAAAGTGATCTCCGGAACGGCAAGACCGAGACCCATACTGAGTGATACTGACGAAGCGTCGGTGCGTGAACGCGGGTTCAGTCTGTTGGCTATCAAACTGCTCGTGATCGTGTTCTGCCGAGTTTTGCTGATGGCTGTCGGCTGTCTTTCCCCCTCTACCGTGTCGCCTGACGCTCAAACTGCACCATCTGTCAGCACTCGACGAGTGACCTCGTGAGCGTGTGAGTGGACGTTGCAGGCAACCAGTTTCGTGCAGTGAGCGTCACCGCTGGGTAAGTTGGACCGACTGCTACGCCTCACATCGGGGGACAGCCGAAAGTTGGCCCCATCGGTCCGAGATAACTGGCCTGACTGGACACTGTGCTGTGGACTCTCAGCTGAATAGCTTGGACAGATTTACTCTCACGACTCACGCTGGGCGTGCCCGTGCTGGTCCTGCTGTGAGAGACCATCGTTTGTAAGGATTAACCCCGGGTGGTAGCTATCGGGAGTTACAAGTGATATTTCACCTCACTCCAACCGGAGACACAGTTCGATTCCGGAATTCGACCGGCGGTCACGCAGTGCCGACGACCGGAAGTATCAATCTGCGACGAGTGGTGATGTATGCCGCGGTGTGTGGGTTTGTGTGTGCTAGCCTCGGCGTCGCGGCGGTTTCTCCGTCTACAGCACAGCAAGCTGACGGACAGATAGCCAGCGTGAACGTGACCACCGATCAGCCTGTCACAGGAGAGAGTGTCCTGATCGAGACCACGGTCGCGAATCTCGACAGCAGCGACAGCAGTCTCGACATCACAGATGTGTCCTTTGAACGGCGTCAGGCGAAGAAACCTTCGTTCGGGTTGAAGAGATTGGCGCACTTGATCCTGGCGGGTCGGTCACAATCCCGATGTCGGTGACTTACGCGAAAGCAGGTGACAAGGACGTGACAGTGAACGTCGTCGTGAGAGACGGCAACAACCCGGCAATAACGTATGAGAGACCGCTGATTCTGAACATCGAAGAACCGAAGATGCGCCCTCAGTTGGACGCAAGCGCCGACAACGGCCAGTACGGGACGACCCGATTAGACGTGAGGAACGCCGGCAATGTGAAGTACCTCGCAAGCCCCGAGGCTTCCGTGTGTAGGGCCGCACTGCACCAGCAACGGACTGTAATTGCCCTCGAGCGTTTCGGTGAGGAGTTGGCTGGAATTCACACCCGAACACACCGATGTGTCCGTGGAGGTCGCTCCACCACGACCCGACAACT
>JAQCMZ010000131.1 GCA_028274825.1 Haloferacaceae archaeon | reverse complement strand
CAGTAGTAGTAGTGATAGCCGGGCTTGGTCTCCTTGATCGTGATATACGCCTTCGATGGCACGTCCTCGTAGGCGTCGGGATCAGTTTCAAAGCCACGCTCCTCGAGGTCATCGATGGCCTCCTCGTCGACCGCCTCGGCAGCCCGTGTTGCAGCCGCGTCCGCCTCGCGCTGTGCCCGCTTCCAGTCCGCAAGTGCCTCCGCATAGGTGGCGATCGTCTCCAGTTGCTCGGGCGATTGTCGTTCTAGCGGGTCGGTCACGTACGCGGGGAGATCCGGAGCCGCTGGTTGTCCTGACTCGTCCATTGGTTGTTACCCCACGCGGCAGTCTATTGTATGTTGTGGGGTAACTTTTCTGCACTGAGCGCTCTCAACCACGAACGACCAAGGGTTACGGAGTGTTGTCAGGCGTTTGCACCGTCTGCTCTCACCTCCATGCCGTGGTTCTCGTAGTAGAGTCGCGCGAACCGTTGTCCGTTCTCCTTGAGGTAGTCCTCCGCGTTCGTCCAGTCCTCGATGTCGATGTCGAAGTCTTTGACCTCAGCGCCCACCTCTCGGTAGTAGCGGTCGACGTGGATGTCTCCCTCCTCGTGAGGCGAATCATCGACTTTCGCCACTTCGACGCGTGTCCCGTCTGCCAACTGGAAGTAGATGAGAATGGCAAACGACTCTACGTTGTTGATGCTTGGGTCCAGTCGGGCCCCGATGCTGTACTTCCGTCCGCGAAACGTCATCACCTCATACGCGTAGCTGAAATCACCCTGAGACATATTTATATTCTTACAATATGAGAAGCAAAGTGCGAACTACTCGTCTAAACATAACATTTCCACGAACTTAGATATTTTAGTTCTGACTGTTGTGGTGAGAAACCTTCTCTGAAAGTGTTCAAGCGCGCATAAGACAATACTTATGACGTTGTGGTGTCTACACAACGGTAAGAGAAAAGTAGTATGTCAAGCATTCAATTCCAACCTGCCAGCGAGGAAGATCGTGTCGACCGACGTTCAGAAATGGCCCGGGCCCTCGCCCGCGGGGGTATGGAGGACGTTCAGGTTCTGAGCTTGGAGACAGCACAAGAGGTGCTCACTCCCAAACGCTACGAGATCGTTGACCTGCTCAGCCGCGAGGATGTCGACTCAGTTCGAGCCCTTGCCCGCCGTCTTGATCGCGATAAGGCGCAGGTCAGTCGCGACCTCCAAGCTCTTGCCGAGCACAGCATCATTACCTACGACACCGACGGCCGTTCGAAGAGTCCGCGGCTGGTTCAAGAGCATATTGTCGTCGAACCTCTGGTTTGATTCGCTGCTTGGAATGACCATGGCCCCTTGGGCCATGGTCGGTTGAACAAGAACTCGTTGCGTGCCCTGTGACCGATGACGATCTACGAATCGTTCTCCGACGCGACTGGCTCAATATACTCGTTTGCCCAGCTGTCGTCCGCACGCCACTACCAGTAGTAGTACTGATAGCCGGGCTTGGTCTCCTTGATCGTGATGTACGCCTTCGATGGCACATCCTCGCAGGCCTCGAGATCGGTGTCGAACCCCTGCTGCTCAAGATGGTTGATGACCTCCTCGTCGACTGCCACGGCAGCCCGTGTTGCAGTCTCGTCCGCCTCGCGCTGTGCCCGTTCCAAGCTGCGAGTGTATCTGCATAGGCGTCGATGGTATCCAACTCTTCCGGCAACTGTCGCTCAAGTGGATCAGTCACGTACCCAGAGAGATCCGGAGCCGCTGGTTTTTCTAACTCGGTCGTTGTTGTTACCCCACACGGGAGGCTATTGTATATTGTGGGGTAACTTTGCTACTTCCTCGCTCAAGGGTGGGTGCATTGAATCCCAGCACCAGTGGTCTGCACTGATGAGGAACATAGCAAGTCCAGGCCCAGATCCAACTGGAAAGCGTATCTGCTACGACCAAGGCGCTGACGAGGGATCGTCGACATCCACCTCATCGGGCACCGACCGCTCGTGAAGTTTGAGCGCTTCGGCGAGATTCGCTAGCGCCTCTGGGCGCGTCTCACCTTGGCTCGCGACACCCGTTTCTTCATCCCAAGCGACGTACCACCCATCCTCGAGGGTGAGCGTCACATCGTCGACATCATCGGGGTTGCGGGCCTGGCTCATGATTTCAGAGTGGTACTGGTCTCTCAGTGATAGAGTTTCGGGATACTCGACGATGGGTATCCGCGCGATCTCGAGTAATGCTGCTTTCATCCGCCTCGTCGATTCAGGGAGTCACCAACATTTCACCCGTCGGTAGGCCAGTTTGATCTGCAAGCGTATGCCGCCCGGATGTACCTCATGGACCGCTATTCTCCCCGCTCGTCTCGGACAGTGTGCCCGGTGAGTTCTACATCTTCAGGTAGTTCGTCTTGTTCAATTCCTACGTACCAAATGTATTCCTCGTTTCCACTCTCATCTGTTGTTCTGAAGACCACTGTGTCTCCGTGGGCGAGGACAAATGATTCGTACTCCTTGTTCCTCCGCTTCCACATCTGCCACGCAGACATGAACGAGTCATCTGATCCAGCGAATACTTTGGACACTGCCTGTTCGATACTACTGTGGAGCATATTGAAGTATCTTATTATGCTCTGTAGGCATTAACTGGTTCTCGACCATACCGCTAATTAACACAGGTAACATATTGAGGCCGAAAGACGTTCATAGTAACATCGCGCGAAGCGTAGGGACACAGGTGGGAGGAACGCAAAGATCAGAATGAGGACACCATCAGAGAAGTTGCTCGATCGTCTTTCGGACGGCCCCGGCCGCGGCTGCAACCTCCGAGCGAGTGACGTACTCCCGCTCAGAGTGCGCGACTGGACCCTCGTCGTCGGCGAGGACGCCAGGTCCGAACACGACGGTCGGCCCGTTGGGGGCGAAGTACGATGCTTCGGTGGCGGCCCCAAACGCCCGTAACTCACCGCCACTCGCCTCTGCGAGGGTCTTGACGAGGCACGCATCGGGATCGGTGGTGAACGCGTCTGGGTGTGGACTGTCCGGATAGGCGGCACCGACCTCAAAGCTGTAGTCGGCTGGAAGCCACTGGGCAAGGTGGGATTCGAGCCCGTCGAGGAACCCTTCGATCGTCTCCGGGGGGACCGTCCGCCGGTCGAAGCTTACGGTACACTCGGCAGGCACCTGATTTAACGGCCCACCACCCTCGATGCGGGTGGGCGCAAGTGTGGGTTCGCCGAGCAGTTCGTGGCCCCCCGGTCCACACTGTTCATCGTATCGATCGAGGGCATCCAGGAGTGGCCCGACCGCACGAACCGCGTTGATTCCGTCCGCCGGATTGCTGGCGTGGGCGCTCACACCCCGAATCGTGATCTCCCCGCCGAAACTGCCGAGGGCGCCGATACACACGTCCAAGCCAGTCGGCTCGCCGACGATGTAGCCATCGGCGTCGAGCGTATCCCCGAGATACGCCCCGCCGAGTTGGGCCGTCTCCTCGTCGGGTGTGATAGCGAGTGTTAGTCGGCCGGTGGAAACGGTCGCCGAACAGAACGCATCGAGCAGGGCCGCCAGTGGGCCTTTCGCATCACAGGCCCCTCGCCCCCGGACGATGTCACCCTCGAGTTCGTAGCCCACGTGTGGCGGCACGGTATCGATGTGCGTGTTGAGTACGAGATGCGGTTCGTCGGGGGCTGGCACTCCTCGAGTGGCGAGGACGTTGCCTCTCTCGTCGATCTCCGGATCGTGCCCTTCCGCCTCGATCGTCTCGACGAGCAAGTCCCGCATGTCCCCGACACCGTCGTGGGATGGTATCTGGATTGCCTCTCGGTGGAACACATCTCGTTCGAGCGTCACGGGGCGTATGTTTCAGGGGCTACGTATTAATTGCTGATACGTCTAAGCCCACTATGACTCGGTGTGTTTCCACTCCAGTTCGACAATCTGTGAGCCACCTGACGAAGCGTCGATGATAACCATCCTCGTGAATTTGTTTTACCACATATTTAAAAACCAAGTATGCTGGAAAATGAATACGCTGAGGTGACATGCGGTTTGACCCAACTCCCCGAGCGTAGACGCCCGTGAGAAGGAATGAGTGATGAGCGCCAGCGACTCCAAGACCAGCTTGACGGCGACATAACACTACAAGAAGAGGAGACTGCATGGATGCTGGAGAGTGAAAAATATCTGATCGTGAAGGAAGCAGGTGTGTATACTGTCTACGGAAACAGCTCAGTTCAGCCCGTGGAAAAATTGAAAACGAAGGTCGTTGATGAAGTCGTAGATTTCCTCGATTGACGTTTGCCTGCTGGACGTCCGAGAACTGATGGGAGAAGACGCCTAGTTACATCGGTAGCGAGGCGAAAGCCCACGGCGTTAGCCGTGGGATGAAGCCGACATGATATGCCACAAACCACATGACATAGGCAGGTTGTAATCCCAAAGTTTAGGATATTCTACCACATAATATACTGTGTGAGCGACCGGCCACAGCGAACGAATACCTACACTGCTGAAGCAACCAGCAACAGGTATCGGCAGTGTTTGTTCGACTGGCTGGCCGCCCACGCCCCGCTCTGGAATCAGATCACCTACCGACGCCGCCAAGCCTATTTCAGTGATGATGGCGACGTGTGGGACGCTGACTACACCGACCTGTACGACGAGTATGCCCCCATCCTTGGGAAAGCAACGTGCCAGCAGATCGCTCGCAAGAACAGCGAAGCGTGGCGCAGTCACTTCCGGGTGCTTGACAAGTCCCACGACGACTCCGGCCCGACAGTGACCGAGAAACCGTCACCACCGGGGTACTGGGGCACTCGTGATGAGGGCTACGAGTTGCACGGCCTCGTCCGCAATGACCTCTACACGTTCGACTGGGACGAAAACCGGAGTACACTCGAATTTGGCGTCGGTGACGTACTCGAAGACCGCTACGATTTCGAGCACAACGAGCGTGTCACGCTCGAAGTTCGGGGCAACCCGCAGTGGGACGGTGACGATAGCCGCTTGGAACTCATCTACGATGAACACGCTGCCCAGCTTCGTGTCCAGCATCCCGTTCGCATTCGACCAGACAATCTGCAACAACAGCGGACGGATGCTTTCACTCACACACTCGACTCCGAGAACACGACGCAGGCAGCTGCTATCGACGTCGGTGCGAACAACACGTTGGCTGTTGTCACCGAAGGCGGTGACACCGCTGTGTACCATGCTCGCCCAGAGTTTGATCGGTTCCAGAGCTATTCCGAGCGAATCGCCATACTCCAGTCAGAACTTCCAGAAGAAGAATATACGAGCCATCGCATCAAGCGGCTGTATGATGAGCGGTCACGAAAACGCAATCACAGCCGTGACGCGGCGGTGAAACACGTTACTGATTGGCTGCTTGAGCGGAATGTTGACACGGTGTATGTTGGTGACTTGGCCGATGTACTGGACACTCATTGGAGTACTGACGTGAACGAGAAGACTCACGCCTTCTGGTCACACCGACAGCTACTGGAGCGGATACAACTGACACTCGGTGATGTTGGAATTGCAGTTCCAGAAGTAAGCGAAGCCGATTCGAGTAGCGAGTGCCCCGAGTGTGCAAGTAGTGACGTGACGCGCAATGGCGATTCGTTCCGCTGTCACGACTGTGAGTTGGATGCTCATAGTGACGTGGCAGGAGCGTGGAACATCTTGCAGTCTGCAGTTGGGCCGATGGCCCGGCCCGCTGCCCTGTCTGCTGAACGCGGCAGGGACGCACCCCAAGAGGGGGCGTATTGGCAGTGGAACGAACACGACTGGATACCCGCCGATTTTGGGGACCAGTCGCGTTCGCCTGACCAACCCAGCCTCAGCAAACCCGCAAGTTGACAGCCGGGGTAATCGACTGGTTGGATTACCCACGGAGGAATCCCACGGCTTCAGCCGTGGGAGGAGGTCAACCTCGGATGACCGCCAAGGAACTGGACATGGAGTTCGAATACGTCCGCCACCTCTACCGTGCACTTCGACAGGTCGGCCTCGTCACCTCACAGTTCACGGTCCAGACACTGATCCGACTTCATCAGACCTTTTCGAACACACTCGGTA
>JAQCMZ010000130.1 GCA_028274825.1 Haloferacaceae archaeon | reverse complement strand
TCCGGCGAGCCAGCTTCTCACGCGTCCACAGGGCTCGCTTCGACGGGCCGTTCGCGGCTTCAGTGTGAGACTCTTGTTGTTGGAAGTAGTGTTTGTCCTCGCGAAGTCGATTGCCCGGATACACCACGGCGTCGTTGGGAAACGCGACCACTGCCGGGTTGCAGATACCGAGATCAACGCCGGCAACACCCTCACCCGGTGACTCTGTGGCGAGTTCGTGTTTGCACACGATGTGGAGCTCCCAGCGGTGCTCACGAGACTGCCAGACAGCGCGGACTTGCTGGATCTGTTCCACGTGACTGCTGGCGGGGCGTCGTACTCTGCGAGGATCTACTCACGGGCACGAGTGCGAGAATAGTGAGTCTGCCCCGGCCAACTGCTGAGACGAGACTTTTGAATTCCTCCTACCGCTCAAGCTATGTTGTGGGCTGTGTCTCGTCCCGCTGGAATCAATTGTCCGCGATAGAGCAGTAAAACCAACCGCCGACTTGAGGAAACTCCCTGTCGGAACCACAAAACAATAGTGTTGTGTAGTAAATATCGAATCATGCGAGATTGGCTCTCTCACCGGGTCACCGCCTCACCGGACAAGACAGCACTAGTCAGGGCAGACGACGGTGAATCGTGGACCTACAGAGAGCTCGACACACAGGTGCAGAGGACTGCCGGCCAACTCGCGGCGGCTGGTGTCCGGCCCGGAGATCGTGTTGGTATCTTATTAACTCCTAGCGTCGGGTACGTGGGTTTGATTCATGCCGTCATGCGACTCAAGGCAACGCTAGTGCCGCTGGGCCCACGTCTCACCCCACCTGAACTCCGATCCCGAATGGATGCGGCACAGCCGACATTACTCGTGTGTGAGGCCGAAACCGAATCGCTCGCATCGAAAGCGGCTGATCCGGAACCGATTGTTTCGGTGAGCGAACCAGGAAATCCGTCGGTGGCCAAGTTACACGCATACGAGCCAGAGCCAGTTGACCCCCGGGAAAGGAACCCAGCCAACAGACTCTGTCTTGTCTTCACCTCCGGAACCACCGGTGAACCCAAACCTGTCGATCTGAGATACAGGAATATCCTCGCCTCCGCCGTGAGTTCGGGGTTCCGGTTGGGAATCGACCCCGAGGAACGGTGGCTGGTGACACTATCCCCACATCACATGGGAGGTCTCGTACCCGTTTACCGCTCAGTTTTGTATGGGACAGCTATCATCATGCGGGACTCGTTTGACCCTGGCGGGGCGGCTGATGATATTAATCGCCACGATGTCACTGCGGTATCGCTCGTCCCAACAATGCTCCGGCAGATGCTGAACCGCCGTGGGACACTGGACGATTCCCTCCGTGCAGTGCTGTTAGGCGGTGCTCCCTGTCGTGAGACGCTCATCGAGCGCTGTCGTGACTTCTCAGTCCCGGTGTACCCGACATACGGGATGACGGAAACTGCCTCCCAGATCGCCACTGCAGACCCAAAATCAGCCTTTAGCCGTCTCGGCACGTCTGGACGCCCGCTCATGGGGACAGATGTGACTGTTGTTGACCGGGAAGGGACCGTTCTCGATCGGGGTGAATCCGGAGAATTCGTGATTTCTGGCCCGACAGTCACCCCGGGATACTACGATGACCAGGAGGCAACCGAGCAAGCATTCGGTGAACACGGTCTCCATACCGGTGATATTGGATACATCGACGAGGACGGATATCTCCACGTACTTAATCGGCTTGATGACCGGATCATCAGCGGCGGAGAGAATGTCGAACCCGGAAAAGTCGCGACCGTTCTCACTGACCACCCCGGGGTTGAGGACGTAGCCGTAGTCGGTCTGACAGATAAAAAGTGGGGGCAGCGTGTAGGCGCACAAGTCATCCGATCAGACCCAGATCTCACCGGGAACACACTGCTCTCATTCGCCGAACACCAGTTGGCAGGATTCAAACTTCCGCAAACTATGTCATTTGAGGAGTCACTCCCGCGGACAGCATCCGGTACGGTCGACCGAGAGGCAGTTCGCGAGCATCTGTCGAGTCACGGCTTCGAGCCGGATCGCACTATCCCAGATCCAGATGACGACGGATTCGAGCAGGTGACACCAGAGCCGATCCCAAACGCTGACACAGCCCTTGAGAAGGACACTACGTCCAACACCGACGAGAGCGGACGAGACGAAGACCCAGACGAGACGGCTGATATCTACGGAGTCTCGGACTCGATAGACGAGCCGTCAGGTGATGCTGCGTCTGAACACATGGCAGATCAGTCACAAGATTCTGACAGCACTGACAATCCCGCTGCTGACACCAATCCTGCAGATGAATAGTCAGTGAACGGTAACTCCCAACTCGACGACACCGAGTAACTCGCGGACGACACGCACTGAACGCCGTGCCCGTCGACAGTATTATAATTAAATCTCTCGACGACTGGTCAGACGAAACAGGCTCTAGTCTGTGCTCTGAATAGTATCACATATTGAACGTGACACAGAAACTCAGATTTTCACTTCACCTGAGCCGGTAGACAACCCAGTAACACCAGTGACACAGCGATAGCGGAAGCTTAGCTTTTCAGGGTGAGAGACACTCAAGCGTGACAGTACCCGGTGAGACACCGGTGGTATCGAATCGATTCGGCCTCTAGTAACCGTACCACTCAGGCGACCAAGCGTGTGCAGTTGGAGAGACTCGGCGAGAGCCGCATGGAATATGATAGACTCGTAGCGGTGACATCATGGGGCGAGTACACAACGTGGGTCCAGTCACATCTCTCGTCTAGGTCCCCCTCTGAGGAGCGAATCCTACACGTCACCTGTGCAAAATAGTTTCCAGTCAGTCGCTGTCAGTTTCGAGTTCGTAATCCCAGTCTCTGTAACCGCCTGCCATACTGGCGACCGCTGTCCCGTCATCGATTTGTTCGAAGCTTTGGATGAGTTTTGCCGCCTGCACTGATGACTGCCCTATCGGGCAGGTGACGACAATCTCGTCTTCCCAGTCGACTTCGCCAACCTGCTGTGGGAGCTCATTCATCGGAATGTTGAGCGCTCCGGGGATATGCCCCTGTTCGAACTGCAGTGGACGACGGATATCAACAATCTGCACACCATCGTCCTCAAGCTTCTTTCTCACCTCGTCTGTGGTGACTTCGTCTACCATTATTGTTCCCCGTGGGCAAAGATCTGCTCAAACTCGCTCCAAGAGTTCCCCAAGTTCGCGTCTGTCTGTTCCAAACCCGTTTTATGAACACTCACCGCGGCTGAACCAGTGTCTGTCTGTCGACTGAGCCGCTCACCGGACGGTAGTGACCAGGTTGACTGGGTCGTCTCCACCTGTGGGGACAGATGACCCTCTCTGGTCTTGTATTGGGTCTCTACTGCCGATTTGGGGAGTTGGTCGGCTGTCTGGCCGTCCAGTTTGTTGGGCCCTTTGAGCATGACTTCACACTCTGTCTGACTCATGAATTATACCAATCGGCTGCACGATTAACACGTTTTCGAAGCTACAGCAATGTCAGGTATCCATAACAGTCACAGTATCCACTGACATCGTCTCTCCCCCTCAGGGGTGAGATTCCCGAGCGGTGAGATTGTAGCGTTTGCAGTCTCCCTGTTGTCCCTGCATGAATCGTCCGCTCTCGCGGTCAAGCAAACACTCCTGGCTGTGCCACTCAGTTGTTAGCTATCTCTCCAGTCGGGAGACGCTCAGTGATCGTTCTTCAGATGATTCACCGCGCTGTTCAGTGGGCTCCTATCGGTGGTTAGCAATATGATGAGCGTCTTCTGGGCAGGTGAGGTTCCGCCGGACATTTGACTTTCCCCCTCCTAAGAGGGGTATGAGCGAGACTACGGAACCGGACGAGTCAGCGGTGTTCGACACGCCGCTGCTGCAGCTAGACTTGGGGTTAGACTCCGACGTGACGGTTCTCGGGAAAGCCGAGTGGTACAATCTCCCCGACGCGCCGTACGGTGGCGGCTCGATCAAAACCCGGATCGCCAAGGGGATGCTCGATGGTGCTGAGGAGAGCGGTGCACTCACGCCTGGTGATACAGTAATCGAACCCACGTCGGGAAACACGGGGAGTGAAATCGCAAGACTGGCTACTGCTCGCGGCTACGATGTCGAAATCGTCATGCCGGACAACGCATCTGGTGGAAAAGTGAATGCAGTTCGAGATGCCGGTGCTGAGATTCACTTTGTTGACGCTGATCTGGGATACGACGCCGTGATTGAGCGGTGTGAGGAGTTGATCGCAGAGAATCCTGGTCGATACTATCGGCCCAACCAGTATGAGAATCCGGACAACCCAGGCACACACGAACACACTACTGCTGCCGAGATCTGGGAGGCGACCGACGGACAGGTCAGCCACTTCGTCGCAGGCGCGGGTACCGGCGGCACGATCACTGGGACGGGACGAGGCCTCCACAGTCGCTCGGACGATGCGGTGACGATCGTCGGGTTCGAGCCCGATGATCCGTTACACGCGATTGACGGTCTGAAATATCTTAAGACGGGTGACCACTACCATCCAGAAACCTACGACGAGTCGGTTGTCGACGAGAAACTGTACATCTCGACCACGGCTGCTTACGATCAGGCCCGGGCGTTGCGGAGTCGATATCTCGACGAGAATGTGCCAATCTACGATACTGGCCGTCTGTCTGAGGGTGATATTCGAAGTCAGTTACGTGTACAAGACCAATTTCTGGTTGGCACGTCTGCTGGTGCCGGAGCGGCCGCGGTTGCACAACTCGATGAGGCAGGGAAACTCGACGACGGCGACGTAATCGTGTTCATGCTGTGTGATCGCGGTGACAAATACGCTGATATTCCCCTGTGGGAAGACTATCTCGACGAGAGCTGAAACCTCCGCACCAGTTGCTGCAAACACAGAACCTATCTGCAGCGCACAGTCTGCAAGTACGCTTGGAACGGAGTATCGTGCATTCAGAATTGAATACCGAAGTCGCGTTACCATTGACTGATACTACCGGCACCGACGGATCAGTCGTTGAGAGTTGATTGTGACCGGCGGGGTAAACAGTCCCCACCAGTTGTCACGAACGGAGACCGCATATCCAGTGTGAAGCCCGTCAGGTACCCGCGAGTCACCTCGTGGGCGTGCGAGTGGTAGCTCGCTGCCAGTCTCATGCCGTGAGAGTATCACAACTGGCGTAGTTGGCTGGCACGGGACGCTACCCCTCCAGGGGACGGCTGACAGTCGCCCCGCCGGTCACACACGGGTGGCTTGACTGGACACCCATGTGTACAGTTCGTGGAGCATACGCCGTCTGCGTGTTCTCCCAAGCCGTAGGCGTCCGCGCTGCAACCGCGGTGAATACATTTGGAGCGGGGTTGTCACGTGCTCCACGTTGTCACCCGAAATTGGAGTCGCAATAGCAGTTATTGGTAATTTGATCGTCGGTATTCGAGACGGAGCGCGCAAACTGCCGCTCCGGAACCATTAGTGCGGACCTGCAGATACACGCTGGTCATATCATCAACCAGTGATACGGAATATCGACACTTCACGGGCAGGAGAAGTAATCCGGGAGGTAATCCTGAGGTCCACTGTTCTGCTGCTGTAACCGATGTTTCCCCGTCAACGTGGACGAGGAACAACCCACTGTGTCTCGTGACTGCCGGAGTCCCCCCGAGACCAGTCTCCAGACGACTGGTTGTGAGTCCCCGACTCGAATATCAGCGAAATCCGGGTCGCCAGTACAACAGCAAGGCAGTTGCGAGGAAAATCGCCGTCGAGAGATCGTACGACATCTCCAGTGCGGAGCCGATCAAAACCCCGCTCCCGCCCAGAAACGAGGAGAGAATAAATCCAATAATCGGCCAACTGCAGGAGACACACGAAAATAATCCAATCACCCCAGCGACAGCAGACCCAGATGCGTCGATAACCGTGGTGAATACCAGATAACTCAACGTAATATATCCGACGACGTACGCTGGCATCAGCGTGACGTTGACATAATAGCCACTGTACACAATAGCGGGACCCCATCCAAGTGGGAGCCACGCGATACGGGCTCCCGTGGCGTTGACTCCCGCGCCCGTCCCGATCACCCCGCCGAACACCGCTAACAGGGCGAAGTAGCCCGCCGCCACCGCGACTGCACGGCGCCGTGTCGGGAAGTCGGCTGACGGGGGTGACGTCTTCCAGACGAGATACACTCCGACGTTGACCCATATCAGACCGTAGATGAAATACCGCGGCTGTGTGACGGTCGACCCTGACAGGCCGAGATACAATACGACGCCCATGCCCTGCAGATTGAGTAACAACGCTATCACCCCAATCTGCCGGGTCGACAGTGACGCGTCTGTGAGCCGCTGGGCAAGCCGGGTTATCCCGCGGTGAAGGCTGTCTGGAACACTGCTCATACTGCTATTGTGTCGAGAACGATGGCCAGCAGAAGACACCCCAAGTACGCGTTCGAGGCATGGAACGCCCGGAACGCGGCTGTCTCCGTCTGTTCATAGTGCAACCGAACAATCGCCCACAGGAACACGGCTCCAACCCCGACCCCCACTGCGGTGTATAGTAGTCCGAGGTTACTCACGGCTGCCAGTGCTGCCGCCGCCAGAAGTGTTGCCCCCGTGTACCAGAGAATGTGCCGTCGGGTCGTTGTTTCACCCCTGACGACCGGCATCATCGGGAATCCACCGCGTTCGTAGTCGTCTTTATATGCGAGCGCGAGATTGTAGAAGTGAGCGGGCGTCCACAGGAAAATCACGCTCGCGAGGAGGATCCCACCGAGACCAATCTCGCCAGTGACGGCCGCCCACCCGATCAACGCCGGCAAGGCGCCGGCTGCCCCACCGATGACCGTATTCTGGACTGTATTCGGCTTCAAAATCACTGTGTAGATGACGCTGTAAAACACAATCGCGACAGCGCCGAGCAGAGCAGCCAGCAGATTCACCGTCCAGAACAGCCCCAACGAGATCCCCGTCAGAACCGCGCCGAACAAGAGTGCTCGTCTCACGGGAATCAATTCTGTCGCCAATGGCCGATCACTCGTGCGATTCATCCGTCTATCAACGTCGCGTTCCAGCACGTGATTGAACGTCCCCGAAGCGCCAATTGCGAGGGCCCCGCCTCCCAGCGTCGTGGCGACTGTTCCGGCGGTGAAGCCTTCTCCGCCTGCTAACGCCATCCCAGCAGAGGCAACCAAACACAGAAGCCACATCAGCCGGGGTTTCATCAGCCGATAGTATGCAAACAGAGTCGTCTTCAGCGTGGCGAGTGTTCCCTCCGGGATCGTCGGATTCGGAACCTCATCAATCGGGGGGAGGTCACGCTCGGGATGGCGAGTCGGCGTTTCGTTCGGATCCCCGGTTTCAGCCTCGAGCCACCAAGCCAGCGCGACCACGAGTCCGCCGAAAATGACGATACCGACCAGCGAATGAATCCGGGAGGTCGTCGACGACGAGACGGAAATCGCTACGAGGGCGCCGATTCCCGACTGGAGTGGGTACAAAGCGACCGCGCCAGTTAACACCCACTTCACACGCCGATCAACATCTCTAGTCCAGGCCATCACCGTCACCAGCAAAACGGTGAGACCGACGAGAAACGCGACGAGACGGTGGCCAATCGCTATCCAGCCGAGTATACTCCCGGGACCGGGAATCCCCAGCCCAGTTCCGCACCCTGGCCACCCCGCACACGCCGTCGCCGCATTCGTCACAGTGGTCGTTGCACCCGCGATCAACACTACGTACACTCCCATCGCCGCTGTGGCGAGTACCCCGGCAAAGCGGTCGGGAATAATCACTAGCCGTGGTTCACGAGGAGAGTATATATGTTCGGCGCTTCGGACTACAGCACATTCCTCCGCGTTTCGTATCTCTGCTGATGATGGGTGTTCTCCCGTGGGTGGTTGTGTGAGTTCTTGACTAGACCGAATCTTTGAGATCCTCCTCCGCGGTCACGCGGCCGAATCCCACGCCACCGCTGAATTAGGAGTGTCAGGTGTCCAGACCGCCACGCGAGCACACCGTTGGAATCGGTGTGGAACCGGGCAACGGGCAGTCTCTTGGGAGTGGCCACCCCGGGACTCCTCTCGTCTGTCGGACTCGGATTCCCCGTCTTGTGTTGGCCCCGGGGAGTCCGGCAGACTGCGACAGACTCGGAGTGACTTCCTCTGCAAGTATTTGCCCGGTGGTTGGTGTGTGATTCCCACATCGGGCCACACCCTGCCCTGTTTCCAGTGTGGGCGGACACTCGAACCGCCAGTTGGTGGCCGCTCGGCTACACTGGGGTCATACCCAGTGCGCCGACGCTCACAGAGACGACAGTGTGGAGCAAAACCAGTCCAAAATTGGCGCTGTGACGGCGCGTATCCACGCCGTGAACGGCGTGGGAGTGCGCTTGTTCAGCCTATAAACGGGGAACATAGTCCAGACACTGGGTGATAGCGACTCTCTTGTCGTCGTCTCATGGCACCTCGGGGTCGATTTCAAACGTCAGAGCCACGCTCTCGAAGAATCCGGTCGACAATTCGGCCCGTCGAGAGGAGCTCGTCTTCGTAACCCGGCTCCCTGCCAGTCGCCCGCTCTACGACGCAGTCAATACCGCGATCAGCCAGAGCCTCCGCGATGGCAGTCTCATCGTGATACTGGTCGTGGCCGAGCACGAGCACGTCGGGGTCGATCTGTTTGACCGGGATGAAGATATCCGACTCGTGACCGAGATGGGCGGTCTCAACAATTTCGAGAGTCGCGACCATGTCACGACGCTGTCTGTCCGACAGGATCGGCCGCTGTTTGTGGTCGACGTTTGATCGACGCGCGACGATCACGTGTAGCTCCTCACCGTGGGTTTTCGCCTCCCGAAGATAGTGTACGTGGCCAGGGTGGAGGATATCGAATGTTCCCTGCGCGAGCACCCGTGTCATCGAAACCACGAGAGAAACCCGCCGTGACCGTCGTCACTGTCTTCGGAGGGCAGTTCCCCGGCCCCGGGAGCACCAGCCTCCCTGTGTGAACTCCCCTGAGACCCCCAGTCATCGTCGGCGGTATCTCGTGACACGTCGACACCCTCAGCAGTCAACTCTGCATCGATGTCTTCCTGAGTAAAATCGAAAAAGTGGCTCTCGGGAAGGTTTACATCAATGATCTCCAAGCCGGTTGGGTTTCCCTGTGTGTCGAATACTTTCCAGTTACGCCAGCCGTACGGCGCGCCAGCGATGATGTGAACATCGCCCTGTCCGAACGTCTCGAGATCTGCGGTGCTGGGTCGAAGCACACCGTTTGGATGGGAATGAACCGACCCGACGCTGTTAAGATCGTTCGGTTTCATACTTGTTTTGACGGTCGCACTCACCGGGCTGGAAACTGTTCCCGGAATCACGAGTACATCAGTGATGACCTGCCCGTCTCGGTCAATCCCGAGTTTCCGAGCGTCTTCAGAGCGAAGAAAGCCCATATACTCGTCGGGATGAGTCTCCTCGCAGGCCTCAAGAACAAACTCCATTGTCTCCCGGGCAATCCCAAGAAGATCCCCTGACCGGAACAGGCGCATACGTATTAATCCAACTGACCGCCTCCTAAAACCTTTGAGGATATCTTCCCGACATCATCCGCCTGTGAGTTGCCGATCGGCTGTCATCCCACAGAGCGGATTGCTATTCCCAGGGGTGGTATGGTCCGTTCTGGAAACGTGCATGACAGCCCTGATCTGGCTGACTCGACCGGGTATCCTGACGCGGCTAACATGGCAAGGTTAACCTGTGAGCCTCCCAAAAACAATATATGAGTGAATACTCCGCCGGGGATTCCGGCGTACGGGACGATTCGAGTTCCGTGAACGCTTCAACAGATGCAGACTCGGATCAATCTCCCGAGACCGTCGACTCTCGGCCTGTTGTGTACGATCTTGCGCCAGACTGTACCCTCGAAGATGTCGAAGCAGGGAACTTTTATCACGCAGACGTGAATGGTATTGTGGAATACGGTGTGTTCGTCGATATTTCCGACAGCGTCTCGGGACTTGTCCACGAGTCAAATCTTTCTGGGAGCCATGCAGTCGGGGAGAAATTCCCGGTTGAACTGCTTGAGGTCAAAGAGAACGGAGATATTGCGTTCGGCGTCATCTCGGCTACAGATTATCGCACCGAGACTGTCGATCATCAGCCCGATATCAGTCGTATCCAGGATCTGGCTGCCAACGATATCGTGACTATCGAAGGAGAGGTTGTTCAGGCGAAACAAACCGGTGGCCCAACGGTGTTTTCGGTGTCAGACGCCTCGGGAATCGTCGACTGTGCGGCTTTCGAAGAGGCCGGCGTCCGCGCGTATCCTGACATCAACATTGGTGATATGGTCCACGTCGCTGGCGAGGTGCAAAACCACGAGGGCGGACTTCAACTGGAAGTTGACTCGCTCACGGCTCTGGAAGATAACCGGCGTATCGACGCCCGTGACCGGTATGAACAGACCGTCACTGAGCGTTCACAGCCCGCAGACGGCGAGCAACTCGTCGAGTGGGATGCGTTCGACCCGATATACGACGACCTCCGTGAGGTGGCTGCAAAGCTCCGCCGGACCGTGCTGAAAGGTCGCCCTATTCGAGTCCGCCACCATGCCGACGGCGATGGAATGTGCGCTGCGATCCCACTCCAGCACGCGCTCGAAAACTTCATTAGCGAGGTTCAACAGGCGCCCGACGCCCCGCTCCACCAGTTCAAACGATTACCGAGTAAGGCACCCTTCTACGAGATGGAAGATGTTACTCGTGATCTTAATTTCGCGCTCGAAGGGCAAGCCCGCCACGGGCAGAAACTCCCGTTACTGCTGATGGTCGATAACGGATCGACTGCAGAAGACGTTCCTGCCTACGAGAATCTGGCACATTATGATATCCCGATCATGGCGGTCGATCATCATCACCCCGATCCTGACGCGGTCGACCCTCTGCTCGACGCCCACGTGAACCCATATCTCTACGGCGAGAACTATCGAATCACGACAGGAATGATGTGTGTCGAACTGGCTCGACTGATCGACCCAGAAGTCGACGGCGAATTTGATCATGTCCCCGCCGTTGCCGGGGTCTCGGACCGCTCGATGGCCGGCGCGATGGACGATTATGTGGCGCTTGCCGGCGAGTCCGGCTACAACCGTGATGATCTGCTCGATATCAGCGAGGCACTCGATTATGCAGCCCACTGGCTTCGCTACAGCGAGGGGAAAACCCTCGTCAACGATGTCCTCAACATCGACTGTGACGATTTCACCCGTCATGAAGACCTCGTTGAATTTCTCTCGACCCGGGCGACTCGCGATATCAATCGCCAGTTGACAGCAATCGACTCTCACGTCGAACACGAGCGACTCGACTCGGGTGCACGGCTCTACCGAGTTGATCTCGACGAGTATGCCCACCGATTCACATACCCGGCACCCGGCAAAACCACCGGCAAACTTCACGGCCAGAAAGTCCAAGAGACCGGTGATCCCATGATCACTATCGGCTACGGTCCAGACTTCTGTGTGCTGCGATCTGACGGCGTTCGGCTTGATATCCCGCAGATGGTGTCTGAGCTGAAGACGGAACTTCCCGAAGCAGGCGTCTCCGGTGGTGGGCACCTCGTCGTCGGGTCGATCAAGTTCGTCAAAGGGCGTCGAGAGTCGGTGTTAGAAACGATGATCGAGAAGATGGCGACTGCCCAGATCGATAAGACCGTTTCGACGGCCGGCGCCCTCGACTTTTAGCGCGCCGAGACACTCTTGCCAGCCCGCTCCGCGATACAACACAGTATTGTCATGGGGTTTTTCTCTGAATACCACCCATTTAGTATCGTGTCTAAACTGGCCCGGGTTGCTCAACTGCGTGACCGCCGTGTCCGACGGCGTATTCGCGATATTATCGCCGAAGAACTGTTCGGTGATGCGGTGAGCCTCTTCACACTGCTTGGCATCAATATTGTTGGCGTGTTGGTTGGCCTCCGATATTATATCGACACGATGGCTGCTGTCCCGACGTTTCTGTGGCCGTTTTATGCTAACTCGCCGGTCGCGGTTGCGTTTGCGACCGTGGCTCTGAGCACGCTCGTGCCGACGGTCGGATCTGGCGGGCGGGCGACGGAAACTCCAGTGAACAACCCGCTAACGTACCTCCATACGGTGACATTTGTCTGGCTGGTGAAGTACGGTCTCTGGCCACTGGCAGCACTGAATCTTCGTCCGGAGGCGTACATCGGAGCGGTTGGAAAACTCTGGTACTGGGGCGTGTTGAGTTCGCATCTTCTGTTCGTCGGACTGGCGCTTTTGCTTCCGGCCGTGAGTCGGACATCCCGGGGTGCACTGGCTGCTGCACTCGGATTGTCGTTACTCACTGATTTCGTCTCCTACGGTCTCGGATATCACCCGCCGTTGGGATACGACCCTGGAATCGTGCTCCCAGCAATCACTGTCGGCCTGTCTCTGCTCTCGACTGCGGTGGCCGGACGGTCATTCCGTCGACTCCCGCGGTCCGTCTCGTCTCGCGCGGATTGATAACAGATCAGTCGGCGTCATACTACTCCGGTCCCGCCTGTCTAATGTCGGATGGCGGAGGCAAATCCGCTCCATAGGGCACCACGGAGCCAACACAGCAACACCAGAAATCGACCACGGATCGCTGAGGACCGAATCAGATAAAATGTTGCGAGTAGGGCGGGAGAAGACATATGCATGTACAATCATTATAATTACACAGCATGTACCTTGACCAAGCAATCGACGAGGCGTGTGACTGTGAGTTCCCCGTTCAATGTGACGAACTACTGGATCGGTGTGGAGATATGGAAGTGCAAACGCCCAACGGTGGGTCACAGACCCTCCGTCAGATAATGAACGTGTGCAGCGAGAGTCCAGACGAATTCTCGACTCAACGGGAGTTCCGTCATCATATCTATAATTTCGTCTCAGAGGAGTATATCGGGCGAGAAAACTACGATGACCGAGGACACACGTTTGATTCTGAACCGGAAATTTCGTTCTGACCGTGTGTGGTTTCATTCTGAGTGAGGGCACTCTTAACAACCTACCAACGGATCAGTAAATTACTCACATGCCAGGACTGTGATCACGCACTAGACGCGAGTGCCCGGTGGTCTCTCAATAACGATTTCGAGGGAAGCGGGCGTGGCGGGATTCGAACCCGCGATCTAGAGGTTAGGAACCTCTCGCCCTGTCCACTAGGCCACACGCCCACACGGATTCCAATCACTGATTGCGGCAAAACCACGAAGGCCCGACCAGAACACCGGTCAGTTGGCTGTTTCTTCAGTCTCCGACTCTGAGGAGTCTTCACTGCGATTCCCACCGTCGGTCGTTGAGGTGGGTTCTTCGTCTGCCATGTCGCCATCCTGTATACTCTGTAACTCGTCTTCAACATCTTCACGGCCTTTCCTGAACTCACCCATCGCTTGCCCCGTTGACCGGGCTAGTTTAGGGATTTTGTTGGCACCAAACAACAGCACTAAGACCAACAGAATAATGAGCAACTCGGGACCGCCTGGAATCGGGCCGACTAGTGGTATCATACCTACCATCTCTATTTTTGAGTTGCCTAGTCTCGATTATAATCTTTTTGCCTCGGGTGATGCCGGGTAATACCAGATACAGTCCTGTTATCACAGAAACGTCACGCCCCTACCGGAAGAGCCAACAGTGAGCAGAGATTCACGGCGCCACACCCCGCGAGGGGCCGACGCCCCGTCAGCGACCCCGCACTATCACGGGGGAATCGACCAGCTGTATTCGTCATAGCCGACACGACTTCACTGGGGGGGGGAAGTCAAGAAAATAAAGCGTTTTTCGAGTGAAACATCTCCACGAGCCATCTCCAGTCGTGTAGTTACTGTGTCTCCGTGGTTTCTGGTTTCCCACCAAAGAGATGCGCTGGAGACGGGCTGTCGTTTGATTAGACTGCTCTATCCCCCCGGAGAGACCCCATCGCCTGTCGGCAACCGCTGGTCTCTTCCTGAAATCTCTTTGTATGCCCGTTCAAGCACGTTCCATGGTTGAACCCGGAAGCCAGGCACCGGAATTCGCTGCGACGATCATGGACACGGAGATAATACCGTTTCGCTTGTCGGATGCTCTCGGGGATGGTTCTGTCGTCCTCGCGGGTTCCCCTGCTGCCTTCTCCAATACTTGCAGTGATGAAATGTCCGCCTTCCGGAACGATATTGACCAGTTTGCTGAACTCGGCGCTACAGTGATCGACGCCAGTACTGATCTCCCGCATACTCTTCGAGAATACAGAAGCCAGTAGGACCTCCCGTTTGACCTGATTTCTGATCCAGATCACGAAGCAATTGAGGTGTACGATATCACCAATAATGGCTTTCAGGACCGCTACGGGATTCAGACGGTTACACGACAGGCTGTGTTCGTGATCGATGCGGATCGAGTTATCCGGTATCGATGGCTCGCAGGCCATTCCGGGCAAGAGCCGCCCTACGGTGCCGTCGCAAACGCAGTTGCCGATCTAGCGTGAGTCGTCTGGATGCGCGAGCCGGGATTCGAACCCGGGCTAGTGGCTTGGAAGGCCACTGTCCTACCAACTAGACCACTCGCGCCTTACCGTACAAATACAGTGGCATAATAAGGAAGTTACTGTTCGGAGCCGAGGTCACTATTTAGAAACAGACGTCGGTCCCGGCTTGATACTCGTCTGTGGCCGTTCAGTCGTCTGCTGTTGTCGGGTCCTGTCCTTCGATCGCGGTTCCGGTGTCTCGAGGACCGCCTGCGTGACCCTCGTGAGCAACAGCCGTCTCCAGTTGATCGGGTGCGATTGCGGGGACGGCTGTGTCGCTCACCGCGCCAGTCTCGTCGATCTCATCGAGCGACCGGGGGAACTGTCGGAGGTCCATGTGGAGAGCGATTCCGGCCTTCGCGCCCTGTCCCATCGCGACCGGGATCTGGTTGTGACCGGGGGTAACATCGCCCACCGCGAAAACACCGTCTTCGCTGGTGCGACCGTGATCGTCGACATCGATTTGCTCATTATCGTTCAGTTCACAGTTCAGTTGCTCGGCAAGTCCAGTGTTGTAGTTGCTCCCGTACATCGGGAAGCCGCCGCGGTACTCCCGGGTGGTTCCATCCTCGAACTCGAAGGCTTCCAGCCAGCCGTCGTCACGCTTTTTCATGCCGGCAAGTTCGTCGTGAATCACTGTGACAGGGTGTGCTTCCAGCTGTTTGGCGGTATCATCGCTCCACTCAGGCTCATCGCCTCGAGTCAAGAGGTCGACATCGTCGGTGAAGTTCAGCAGGATCATCGCGACATGTGCGGCCGACTCGCCGGTTCCCATCACGAACACTGACTCGTCGACAAACATGTACGCATCACAGTGGAGACACCAGTGGAGGCCACGACCGGTACGCGGAAGCGGCGGATCAGGCCGCCCATCAGAGAACCCTGTTGCCAGGACAACTCGGTCGGTACGGTATTCGTCTTCGCCCGTGCTGACGACGAACTCGGGGTCGTCACCGTCGTCGATACGTGCCGCGTCGGTGATGTACGCACGGTGAAGATCAGCGCCGTAGTGTTGAATCTGCTCGTGGGCAGTCGAGAGGAATTCGTTCCCGGAAACGTCTTCGGTCACGCCGATCACGTTGTGCGTGTCCATCATCATCGCAGCGCGCCCACCGCCTCGGTCGAACATCGCCACGTCATTCCCGAGTCGAGCTGCGTACAGTGCCGTGCTGAGACCCGCTGGCCCACCGCCGACGACGGCGACATCGTATGTATCTGCCACCAGGTCTCCTGTGTGTTCCGCAGAACCTGTTCGGTTACTCATATATTTATTATTGGGCCTCTGGGGGTATAAACGCCGAGCATGAATGTTCCACACGTGCACTGCCGTCTTCACATCCGAGACCGACACCACCTACTGGGAGCTCACTCGGCTGTAACGGTGGCATAACAGTTACCACTTGAGAGGGTAAATTCCTGGAGTGAAAGATCGCTACTGGCGATATCGGCACGGAACTCTACTGGATCATAGATGTGATAATAGCGAGGAACCCGAGTGCCTCCGGGAAGCGTCCAGTCGACAGTCGTATCGAAGCCCGTCTCGCGGTCAAACTTCTCGTGAGTCGTGCTCCAAGCACTGACGAGCGCCACTCCACCTGATGACAGCACTCTCGCCAACTCCGAGAGACTCTGCTGTCGCAACTGCTGTGTGGTGAGGTGATGCAGCGTCGCGACATACACCGCCAGTCCGAATCTGTTCCGTCTGAAGGGGAGTCGGTTCGCGTCTCCGTGGACAAAACGCATTGGCCCGTCGTACCCTCTCTCGAGTGCGCGAGTCCGCGCTTCCGCGAGTAACTGCTGACTCGCGTCGAACCCCACGACCGTATCAACATGTTCCGCGAGCGATTCGGCGTGACGCCCGTTGCCACACCCGATATCGAGACCCAATCCTGCTGTTCGGTCGTCGAGAAATGCTGTTACTTCTGGCCATGGGTTGACCCGCGTTTTCGAAAAGTGAGACGCGATTCGGTCGTACGTCTCCCGTGGATGGTCGGCATCTGAGAGAGTCTCCTGAGAGTCAGCCACACGTTCCCTCCCAGCGGATCTTCACAACACACTCGCTTCCAGATGAGTGATGCGCGGGTAGTGTCACAGCCGGATTAATTAACGCACCCATTCAGAGACTCCCCATCGCCAGGAACCCGGCGTAACTGAGTATCAACAAGACCACGGCGTGTTTGCTCCCATCACGGAGCGTCCCCTCTCCGAGTTGCCCGGCGATCAATCCGGAACACATTGCCTGGACTCCCGTCGCGTGAAAGAGAATCGTCTCGTACATCCCAGCATTGACATCGCCAATCCCGCTGACGGACCCTCCGCTAGCGGTCCCGGAGACTGATGCACTGCCTGCGCCCGCACTGGTTCCGATTCCAGCACTCTCGATTACCGGGACGAAAGAGACACTGAGTGCTGCCACGATTCCCAAAAACACGAGAAACGAAATATAGATGACGATTAGATAGCTGAACATCACCTGTTTTCGTTCCCGTTGCAGCCGCCGGGTGGCACGAGCTTCGGCAGCGGCGATCCGAAGTACGGGTCCGATATCGCCGCTCGCCTCCATTGCGTTGGTGGTCAGCGCTATCGCTCGAGAGACCGCCGGCACCTCTGCCCGACGGTCCAGACGATTCAGCGCTGTTTCGACATCAGCCCCCCACGAGATATCTCGCCAGGTTCGGTCTAACTCGACGGAAAGTGCGTCGAGATCAGTGTCGACAACCTGTTTAAAACTCTCGACGACTGTCATCCCGGCCTCGTTGAGACTTGCCAGCCGATCGAGAAAGTCCGGGACTGCCGCCTCCACCGATTCGACTCGACGCTCGTTTGCCTCGTGAAACAGTGTATAGATTCCGAGCGCGACAATTGTCGCTTCGACGACTGGGCTATCAACAATCGCTGGCCACTCGAGCGGGTCTGCCGAAACTGGCCACACCGATACCCCCACCCACAGGAGTCCTGCCGGAACGGTCACACTGAACGTTCTCTCCGGGCGGCGCAAAAGACTGCTGAGGGGCTGTTTCAGCCGTGCGAGTAAGACTCCGAACCGGTCGTACGCCCGCAGCCGGCCTCTGTTCGCTGCCCGACGACTGGTGGGATTTTCTGGTCGGATGAGTTCCCCGCCGTCTGTCACCGACGAGTCAGACGGCTCTCCGGCGGTGCCGGTTTCCGTGGAGGTGCCGGAGACACTGGTGTTACGATCCCGGGTAGCAGTGTCGACGTACACGGCAAACGCTGCGCTCGCTAACGGGAGTCCCGCATACACGATCACCTGTAAAATCGGGATCGTATCACTCAGCACCAGTCCGATAATCACGAGAATTGTGATGATAAACAATGGCCCGGCTACGAGGACGGTGACGTATGCTTCAGCGAACGTGGACAACAACTCTAGATACTGTTCTTGACGGGATTCGGATTCTTCCTGGAAGCGCTCGTGTTGTGCTTCGAGAAACGCTGACAACGGTCGTCCCGAATCGAGGACGGACGCGAGATTCTCGGTGAATCCTGCCATGTTCTCGCTGGGCGTGCTCTCAGAGACTCGTCGCAAGGCGGTCAACGAGTCCGTCCCGAATGTGTTTATATCACGAACCGCGATACTGAGCTCTCGAGCCGCCTCACCGTACACCGCTTCATTATCAGTTAGTGTGCGCATGATGGTGGGAAACGACATTCCCGAGCGGGACAGCGCGTACAGAAACGCCACAGTCCGCGGCAGTGTCTCATCGATAGCGCTGGAGCGCACTGTCGCCCGTTGGGTGAGTGTTTTCCACCTGAGAAAATACATTCCCGCTCCGAGTGCGGTCCCGACAGTCGCTGACGACAACAACAGCAACCCGAACAGCGCGACCGGGCTCACGTCAGTGACGGTTGCTATCCCGCCGAGAACCGCCAGTTCTTCCGGCAGTATCTCGACGAGAGCGTCGCTTCCGACGCTCACAACGCGAAATAACCCCGCAAACAGGTAGACACCGAGTATACTCCCGGCCAGGCCCAACAGTGTCGCCTGGAGGAGAATCTCTGACGCAAACAATCGGTAGACATCATCAGCGTACGCAGCTCGCATCGCGCTGCGTTGACGGTCCTTCCTGGAGTGAGTTCCAGTCACATATCTGCCGAACACGAGCAGTGACACCCGAGTAAAGACTCTGTCGGCCCGATTACTGACGAATGGAGCCACCACTAACCCACACATCACCAGCGCAGCCACAAGTGGAAGCGCCCAAATCATCGGCTCTCGTCTTCCAGCCGATCCATAGCCCGGTCGGCGTCTGCATAATACAGCCTGATTAGTGCAGTAAACCGTCTTGATCCGGTTACGTCTAGTTTCTGTAGGTATCTCAAAACCTGCTCTCGGCGGTCCAACTCTGACAGCAGCTGGGACTGTGACCATCCCCGCTCGTCAGCAATCTCTGTCAGAAGGCCAGAATCGTTTCTGATGAACGCGTCAGAGTCGGCGTCCCAGGCAAACGCTGCGGAGTAGTCAAGTTCACCAGTCCGCTGGTCGATCCCGTGAATCTCACCCATCGTCTTCGCTCGTCGAGTCCGCTGGTTATCGAACATCGCGAGCGTCTGCACGGAGATGATATCTAACGACTGCACCATCGCCCGTGGCACGCCAATCGGCTCGTTTTCCAGTCGATTGATCACTGTCTCGATGGAGTCTGCATGGAGTGTCGAGAACGTCGTATGTCCCGTGTTCATCGCCTGAAATAGCGTCACCGCCTCCGCGCCACGGACCTCGCCGACGATGATGTACTCTGGTCTGTGGCGCAGCGCCGACCGCAACAGTTCGTACATGTCGACATCACTCCCCTCACCGGGTTGTTCACGTGTGACCGACGACAACCAGTTTTCGTGATGTAATGAGAGCTCTTGTGTATCTTCGATAGTTAATACCTTAGCTCGCGGCGGAATGAACATCGAAACAGCATTCATCGAGGTCGTCTTTCCCGAAGCAGTCCCCCCCGCGAAAATGAGTGATTTGTTATGCTCGATACACAACCAGAAGTACGCCATCTGCTCGATCGAGAACGTCCCGTAATTGATCAGATCAATCGGCGTGAACGGCTCGTCGGCGTACTGGCGAATGGTGAACGCAGACCCTCGCGGTGTGACCTCTTCTCCCAACGCGAGTTCGGCTCGCGAGCCGTCCGGCAGTGTCGTCTCGACGATCGGATCTCCCACGCTAATGTGCTGACCCGACTGCTGGGCGAGTCGAATTACATATTCATCCAGCTCGTCGGACTCGAACTGAATGTTCGTCTCGATATCGGTGTAAGTATCATGGTACACGAAGATCGGGAGTTGATACCCATCACAGGAAATATCCTCGATATGCCCGTCATTCAGCAGTGGGTCGACCTTCCCGGACCCACGGAAGTCTCGGCGAAGATAATACAACAGCGAGTGAAAGGTGTTCATCCCAACCTCGAGCCCATATGACTGAAGCAACTGCTCGAGTTCGCCATTGAGTGTCTGGGCCGTCGCTCGGCCAGCCTCCTCGCGGTATATCAGTGAGTCTCGGATATCATCGGTGACACGCCCGAGTAACTGCTGCTCGAAGTCGTCTAGGTCGGGTTCTACAGCATAATACCGCTGTTCGCTCTCTCCGGGGTTGCTGGTGACGACGACAAACGCGTAAGGTGCGTTCACCCAGTACCGGTCAACTTCGGTTTCGTCCGGCGGGACGGTGAACGTTGTGAGTTGACCGTCTTCGCCGGGTCTGAACGGCCGTGACTCCAGGTCTGATCCCTTGAGTACCTCCCAGGTGCGTCGGACACGGCGACGGAGTGATTGGAGCCGCTGGCTCGCGCTTCCTTGCGTTTCCCCGGACATCACTTACTATTAATACTTTGTCCCGCTGAAGAATAAATGCCGTGCTGGGAATCGGGATGGAAACACTCACTCCAGTTAGACGGGATTGTTCGTTTTGATCCTCCGAGATAGCCGGCCAAATTCTGCGGTTGTCCACACCTTGCCACCGAGCGGGTGAGATATCTGTCCGATTCACACTAATACGCGGGTTACTAATCTGGTCACGCCCGACAGATCTGCGGTAGTTACGGACTCACAGAATACACAACTCAAGAGCGGTAATCTTCGGTCGGGGCGTTACGTTCATACCATCGGCCCGTTAATGATTGGTAGGGAATGAGGCGTGACTATTTCGACTTGGCCGTCGAGAATATTGAGTGGGTTCGACAGGATGGCGATCCTGAGAAACCACTCGTCAGAATCGATTTCCACGGCCCTGAAGGGCTTCTCGAAGAGCGCTTAGCCGGGACCGGTAACGAGATTCTCACCGCTCAAGAGACAGATGTGGCATTTCGACTGCAAGAGTCACCCGAAACCAATCCTAGCGCTATAGGCGTTGTCGGAGTGACTAATCGCATCACCGGTGATTTTGTTCTCGAACTGAATCAAGAAGCTGAAAACGTCTTAACATTCATTACCGCCGCTCGAGAGTACGGTAAATCTGGTGACGACGATGGCCAGTATCGGGTCGAAATCACCGTCGAGAACGACCGACTCGTCACGTATGAAAAATCCACTTTCCTCGTGTACGACGCAGACGGCAATCTCCTTCGCTCAGACAGTTTGATTCCCTCGGGTGTCGAATTATGAACTACACGAGGCAAACTCGCCAACCCATCTAATCTGAGATACACCGATTTACGATTGATTATCTGATACCCCGTCTTACCCCTCCTGTTTCATGAGCGCGCGTTCCGCTCACAATTTGTTACCGAAGTGTATGTAGAGAAACCAGAGCAGTCTCAACGCTAATCCGGTGACGACGACTCATTGTCAATCGGTCCTGACGGTGTTGTCTGAGTTCGTGACTGGTTTTATCTAATTCACGCCGCGGACGGGTACCGAGTTTGACCGTCAATTCGAGGAGTGAACGGTGATACTGGGTCGACGGATCCAACCGACATCATATAGTAAACCACAGT
>JAQCMZ010000127.1 GCA_028274825.1 Haloferacaceae archaeon | reverse complement strand
ATGGAATTGAAGATCTCAATTCCGTTGCTGGTCGGTCGACAGTGTGGAAATGCGACTCCCCTCAGAATCCGTCAGTGACGGTGCGACGGGAGTCGTCGTGGGCTGGTGGAGGCCCAGACCCTCACGGACACATCGGCGTGTTCGGGTGTGAATTCCAGCCACTCCCACGATGGGAAACGTCGAGGGGGATTCCAGTCGCCTGCGGGTGCGGTGCTGGCCCAAGACGGCGAAGCCTCGGGGCTCGTCCCCGAGGGACTTCACGTGTTCACGCTAGCTAATTCATGAGGTCGATGTTCCTCACTCTGAGACCGTTAGGCCATGTTTTCACGACCGAGACACGAGAATAACGCCTCCACCTCGTCCCAGATCTCGCGGACGTTTTTCGCCTGTTTGGTGTTTCCCTCTTGTTTCAGTGTTAATGCGTGATCGTACATCTTCTCGATTGAGGGCATCTTGGGGTTCCACAGCGTCCCCCACAAGTAGACATCATCAAGATACGGTGTGACGAGTTGCTTGATATGAATGTCGACCGATTCGATTCCGGTTGACCGGCCAGCGTCTAGGAACTGCTCGTCGCCGATAATATCTGAGAGAGTCCCGTCGCCAATCAATTCTGATACCTGTTGCATTTTGTCCTCTGGGCCATACACGAGGAAGGTCCCACCCCACGCCGTTGTCGGGTCGAACTCAGCAAGTGTGTTCTGGAACAGCGCGTTCCGAACGAGCAGTCGCAGTTTCGACTCGCTGAGAGTGCTCGCTCGCGACCGGCCGAGCACCGGCGCGAGTATCACTGCGGGTGAGAAATCACGTTCAGGGTCGGGCTGGTACTTGTCCTGGACCGGTCGAAAACTATCAGCTGGGTCAAACACGTCTCCTTTGATCGACATTGAAGCGTCCCGGTCGAGAAACTGCGGGACCGACGACATCGTGAATGCCTCAAGAAAAGCCACAAGCGGTTTGTTCACCTCGACGTATTGTGGGGGATTATACTCACCGAGTCGGTCAATTCGGGGGCTAATGTCGGCGCCAACGTCTTCCAGTCGCTTGTTGTCGAACGGAATAATCGCGTCGGCTGCCCGGGAAGTGCGGGCGAGCCCGACGACGCCGTTTACCTTCGCGCGACCCCCAAATTCAGAGTATTCGGTCCCCTTCGAGGGGATGACGACGCCACTGAACAGCGGCTTCGAGATCACAAACCCGTCATCGAGAACTGTGTCACGGAGTTTCTCGGCGAGCACGGGAGTTGCACCACAGCCTGTCCCCTTCGTCACGCTGTGAACAAACATTACCGCCTGTGAGCCTTTTATTTGATCGCTTTTGAGGTCCCACCGCTCCTGAAATGGGTTGGCGTCGTCAGCAAAATCCGCCTCAATCAGGTCGCGCCCGAGATCCCATCGGTAGCCAGCACCGGCGTAATCGTGTTTGCCAAAGCCAATAATACAGTTCGGGAGGAGATCATTCCGAGTATATCCTTTTTCCTCCTGAGCGTAGTACGTCTGCTCGAGTTCGCTCACGTTGGTGTTTAATAATCCGTATCCCGCGAGTCCGCCCTGCCAAATCTGAGCGCGCCGTTCATTATTTTCATCAAGTGTCGCTCGCCGGAGAAGCACCGCATCGAGAATATTATTTCCAGCGCCGCCAACGCCGATAAGATACCACTTTTTTCCGTACGTGTCGTCCATTAGATCGTCACTCGGGGTCTCTGTCCCCGTGGGCGGCTGGGTTGTGTTCTGCCCGGTATCGTCTAGAGGAGAAGAACCAACCGAACTGTTCGAGGAATCTGTAGGTGGGGTGTTCCCCGACAGCGCCTTCTGTTTAAGCTCTGGGTACACTTCCTTGACTGATGCAGGCTCGTTCGCGTGAGACCGTGCCAAATGCTCGACGAGCGACTCGCCAGCCCACTTTCTCGAACGCTGCATGCAGATTTTACAAATAGTAGTCATGTTCAGATACTATACAGACCGTGATGTAGATATATAAAACATTACTGGCAGTTCTGGTCGCCACTGGCTCTCTGGCGAGACCACAGTCCACTGTCTTCTATTTGGAGTTGGTTCACGACACCTCGTTTGCCTCCGGACAGATTACGTGGCGTGTCGCTGAATAAACCGTTCTCGGAGCAGGGAGAGACCGGCAGACGCGGAGGTTCCCTCATTGAATTGTATCTCAAAGAACCCAGGGGGAGCGTTCTCCTGTAGCGTCACCGACGCGACAATTTCTGTTTGCCGACGACAGAACCGTGCCAGCGGCTTGAGCACCTCGTGGCGAGCGACCGTCTCAGGAAGCCGTTCAGTCTGGCATTCGACTGTCTGACTTCCCTCACGACCATCGAGTTCCCGAAGAATGTACAGAATCTCATCTGCAGCCGCACTCGGCGTGAGCTGCTCTTCTCCCGGACTATCTCGTCGGTCTTGGCGACTCACAGACGGAGACGGCGGAGAATTGGCAGAGCTCTCAGACCCGGATATGATACCCCGAGACTTAGCTCCCGGTTCAGGCCCAGACCGACCTGTATCATCCGAGCGGCCAGAGCCTCCCGTAACGATAAGCTGGTTTCCGTCGAGTGTGACAGTAGAGGTATGTTGTCGATCGAGAATCGGGACAAGATCGGTAATAAATGAGTCGTCCACATCATCTGGAATTGCGACTCGACCAGTTCCGTGTTCGATCGTTCCAGTCGCGCCGTTGAGGAAGTCGAGTACTATTAACAAGTCGTCACTGGCTTGTCTGGCTTCATTGACCACCCGAACAGCATCGTCGAACGCACAGTCGTGGAGTGACTCGTCTGCCATGTCGAGTTGGCGTTCAATGTCGACGGTGCCCGGGAGTGCGTTATTACGTCCGTCAATCACGAATTCACGGAGTCTCGCACCGAGATCTCCGTCAAACCTGTCGGTCATCTGGCGGATATCTGCCAGCATATCATTCACCTCGCGCCGTTCATCGAGATACAATTCCTCTTGACGACGAACAAACGACTCGATTTCTTCACAGTGGTCGTGGACCGCCGCGACCGTACGGCCGGTCTCTCGGAGACCGGAGTCTTCGAGAGTCTCGCGAACAACTGTCTCAATGTTTGCCACGTGAACTGTCTTATTTTCGGGCGGAACTGTTAATTCGCGGAATTGCGCAGGTAGATTTACTATCTTGTATACTCTCCCCAATGACGAAGTCACAACCGGGTCAAACTGACCCGTGTCAAGTGCAGTCTCGATTGCCCGTTGCAGATCCCGCTCTATTGCCCCAACGGGGTCTGAGGTCGTTGGGTTCTCAAATGGGAGCCGATCTCGAACTTGTTTGGTCGTATCCGGGACTACAGGCTCTAATCGGTCGAGAGTGCGCTGACCGATCCGATCTTCAAATACCACCTCCGGGCTGTTCGCGCTCGAATCGTGTTCTACACCTGTGTTTAACCGTCCTAATTTGCCTGTGTCTGGATCGTCTGCCGTCTCCCCGGTCGCGCTGCTGCTGACACTGCTTGCGGGATCATCTCCGTGTTTGGATCGCAGTGGGTCCGGGGACATGTCTGAATCCCGACGAGTATAGATAATCACCCCTGCAGCGGTGATGAGGAGCAATACAACACCGACTATACCAAGTAGTATCGACGTGAATCCCTCCGCGGCAGTGATGATACCTCTGACATCAGAGGAAATGACCGTGGCTGTCTCTGGCTTGCAACCCAATTTGATCTGCTGACAAGTGGCCAAATGGGCCTTCCAGAAGCAGTCCATCATACTATTTACACGTAGTCGCATCAACTAAATACCCATCACCATCGGGAAAGCAGTGTTTAGCAGCTTGTAGGCGGTAAGCCCCCTTCCTCAACGAGCGACCAGCGGGAGCGAGTAGGGAGGGGATACACCGCCGTCATCAGATTCCAAACACGTCTGACCCCACCACCCAACCATCCCACCGAGACAGTCAAATTACGACAATGTCGAAACACACCTGATGGATAGACACGAAATAGAAGGCCACGAAGTCATCGAGGGAGAGGTGAAGCCCACCGGCAATGGCGCACACGTTCTCGTCCCGAAGCGATGGCGAGGTGCCGACGTGAAAATCGTCTCTCGGCTGACCCCAACGAATAGTCAATGCAGTGCACCGACAGATTCCGGCTGGACCCCACGCCAGAACAGCCTGAACTGTTGGATCATCACCGGGATACCTGTCGGCAACTCTCCAACCACGCTCTTAGAGAATTCCAAGAAATTCCCAAATCGGAGGGGACACTCACCCAACGAGTGCGACAAGTGCGCGACCAGCTTACCAGCCTCAAAAACTGGTGGGATGAACTGAACAATCTCCACTCAACGGTCGCACAAGCTGCTGTCATGCGTATCGAAGACAGCATCAATGACAACAGCGCGCGGCTCGGTCGTCCGATATCCGTCGGCGTCCTCACAGTAGTATGAGGTCGCGGAGTCGACGAACGCGTGTCCCGGACTCCCGATAAGGATATCAGGACACGACTCGGGATCGCGAGCGGCGTCCCATCCAGCGGTGTACTCACACTCGCCAGGGAGTTCACACGGGAGTTCCTCTCCAAACAGCGTCCGCGCCTGTTGATGGAGGACCGCCGGGTCGAACCCGCGGTCTGTGGGCCGACTCACCGGCGGATACCGGTCGGGTGCATTGGAAGCCGCAAGTCGCCGGGACCGAGACTGATATCTGCAGAAATGGAGTCGGGGGTGGAGATAGCCGCAGTGGCTGGCTCAGGAGATTGGTCACGCCTCAAGCGGGGAACCGTCGTACTCGAGGAGAAAACTCTGGATCGCTTCGTCGAGTCCAACCAGTGTGATTCGTTCGTCACCGGAGAACTGATAGGTGGGATCGATCTCCCCGGTACGGCCGGCATCATCTTCCATGGCGATAACGCGACAGCCCGTCTGTTCGAATATCTCTGACTGTGCGAGTGTCGAGCCAGCCAACGGCTCCGCGGGGACACGGATCAGTCGAATCTGGCTCGCCGGGGTGAGGAGGTCCTCGTCGCGCAGTTCACGGGCGACCATCCGCGCGCTGACACGGGGAACTGACAGGACGTAGTCTGCGCCGGCACTCAGCGCCTTGGTGGTTGCGTCTGTGTCGTTGACACGGGCCAGAATCTCGATATTCGGGCTGAGAGACCGCGCCAA
>JAQCMZ010000113.1 GCA_028274825.1 Haloferacaceae archaeon | reverse complement strand
CGGCGAAGCCCAAGACGAGCGTCCAGACGAGCATCCGAACGTCGATCTTCTGGTCACGTTGGACGACCTCGCGTTCGTGCGCGAGGTCTTCGATCAGTCCCGATGGAAACAGCGAAGTCAGCAGAGACTGTACTGTATCTGAGGAGGGGTTCATTCCACTTCCTCCTCATCGCTGCATGTTCAGATAGCCGTCGGCTTGCGGTTCCACTCCTTAACCGAAGATGGATGATTTCGACTGTGACAGGGATTCCAGCGACGGTGACAGGGATTCCAGCGACGGTGACCGGATATGTGATCGAACCATTCAGAACCGAGCAGACAGGTAACTTGATTAGGCTCGACAGGCTGTGTGTGGAGCGTAACTCATGGAAGCTGTCAAAGTGAACGAACACGGTGAGAAAGACGTACTCGAAGTCGCGGAGGTACCCCGTCCGACACCCGAAAACGAAGAATTGCTGGTCGAGGTTGCTGCCGCCGGGGTCAATCCGGTCGACACGTATTTCGTGAGCGGCGCGTATACCCCGGTTGAACTGCCGTTCACGCCTGGCGTCGATATCGCCGGAGAGGTGACCGAGATTGGAAGCGATGTCGACGGATTTACGCCTGGCGATCGAATCCTCGGGACCGGAATCGGCAACGCGGAGTATCAGGGTGCATACGCCGAGTACGCAACAATCCCGACCGATCGAGTTGTCACGGTACCCGACGGGGTTGATCTCACAGAGGCCGGAGCCGCGGGAGTCGTCGCAGGAACAGCTTGGCGGGCGCTCATCGGTCATGCCGGCCTTGACCCGGCTGAGTGCTGTCTCATTCACGGCGGCTCCGGCGGTGTCGGGCACGCTGCCGTCCAGATTGCCGACGCGGTCAGCGCTCGGTCAATCACCACAGCAGCCCCCAACTACCAGGAAGCAGTCGCCGAGTTGGGTGCCGATACCGTGCTTGATTACGGTCGTGACGACCTATCGGAGGCGATTCGAGAGACAGCCGGAGAGGGAGTCAATGTGATTCTTGACCACCGGATGGACGATTATCTCCAGTTTGACGGCGATGTCGCCGCAGAGGGGGCCCGCGTTATCGGGATCGGTGAAAACGCACAGGATCCGAGCTTCACCAGCGTCGGACGCCCTCGGTCAAAAGACGTCTCATATCAGCTGATGAGCCTGTTCAACACCCCAGATCTCCGTGTGCCACTGAAAGGAGTCGCCCACCTCATGGGCGAGGACCGTCTCTCGGTGGAGGTTGCACGTCGATACACTGTCGATGAGGCTGCAGAGGCTCACCGCGCGGTCATGGAGGACAGCTTCTTTGGCAAACTCGTCATCGTGCCGTGAGATCTGCTCTCAACTGAAACCATGACAAGCCCTTGTCTGTCGGATTGTGCGAGAACGCGGCTGTGATATGTCGCGAGCCAAGATACCTCCGGCCCTGGTTTCTCACGACCAAGTCAAATACAGGCGGCCGGATCCAATCACAATAGTCTTAAACTGAGATTTCATACGCGAGTCTATGGTCGAACCGCTCGCGCTGGCTGTCGCCGCCGGGGCGACGTTGTTGGTGGTTCTGTTCCACTTCACCCGTGGAACAGGTTGGGAAGCCACTGAGGATATCTCCGACGAGATTCTCGAGCGTCGTCGTGAATTGACTCCCGAGACGGATTTTGTTGAGCCGATGAATCGGGCGTTGGGAGCCGGCGGTGGCACAGTGGCGGTCGGCGGTGGTGGCGCCGACAGTGCCGAAATCGAGGGTGAATCGGTCGGTCAAGAGGAACCCGGTCCCGCTGATATCCCTGAAAAAGAGGTCGAATACCACGATGTCGAGTTCCTGAAAGAGGGACAAACGGTCGAACTGGCAAACAACAAAACCATTCTCGAGCAAGGCGAAGACAGCGGCTGGGATCTCCCATACGCCTGCCGACAGGGACAGTGTGTGTCCTGTGCTGGCCAAGTCCAGGATGGCCCGTCAGAGGAGTTCCTCACTCATGACAATCAGCAGATGTTAGACGAGACTGAACTCGACGACGGGTACACGCTCACCTGCGTTGCGTATCCTCGAGACTCGTTCGCGATCGAAACGAGTGAAACCCCCTGATGAAGAGGGCCGAGCTCAATCAGGATGAAGATTGTACACGACGTGTGAAGATATTCTTCACCTTCATCCGGTTGTGACAGTGTCTGAAACTTCTTCAGCAGCCTCCCATACGTCGTCGAAGCCGGCCACGACTCGTCGTGCGAACGCGCGGTCTCTGACGTCAACCAACCCGAACCGCTCGTTCTGTGCCAGCGGGTCTGGCAACTCGAGACAGATCTCCTTGTTATCGATAATGTGGAAATCCCCGTGAAGTCCCTCGGAGATCCGCACTGACAATGGCGCTGCGCCGAGTATCATTTCAATTTGCTCGTCGGTGAATGTTGATATCGTATCCCCGAAGACGGCTGGTGAGAGCAGGACTAATACATCTATCCCATCGTGCGCGGCTGTCAGTGCGAAATCAAACAGCCGGTTACTGGCCTCGTCGTCGAACCGAGCGGCGATTGTATCGGCCACAATAACGATTCTCTCGTCTGCAGTCTCGAAACGCTCCAACAACAGCTCGACGGTCCGGGCCGGGCCGACCGTCGCCGTCCAGAACTGGTCGTCTGTCCCCCGGACGGATCCGAGCCGCCCGACGAGTTCGTTCCGTCCTGCCTCGTAGGTATCAATCTCTGCCTGGAGATCTTGCCGTCGCGCTTCGATAAGCCGATCGACGGCTACCTCGGGCTCTACCGGGGCATACTGCTTTGGCTCGCTGGCCGTCTGAACCCGGACAAGTCCTCGCGATTCGAGTGTATTCAGCGTATCATACACTCGTCCCATCGGAATATCGGCCTCATCTGCCACGTGTTTCGCTGTGCCGCTTCCGAGAGAGAGCAATCCCTGGTATGCCTGGTTTTCATAGCTGGATATACCTAAGTCACACAGAGACTTCACACCCCCACTTCTAAATCCAGAGTGAATAAATGTTGGTGTGAACAACTGCTGAGAGGTTGAACGAGTGGGGCCAGTCGAAGCTGGAGAATATACATTTTAGGGCCCGAGCCTAGGCCCCACCTAGTTGGATACAGTTGTATCCAGCTGCAACACGGGCAAGAAACGAATGTGAAGTTTCTATCTGTTCGGTAAGAGTCATACCTCTGATACAGCCACTGAGAATAGCTACACGCGTTTCAGATGAACCCAGGTTTTGTTACCTATTCCGCTGTCGCTCGTCACAGCGGGTGCGACGGTCAGGACCGCTAACGAGGCCACACCGAAATTCGTCCACTGCTCGCCGGACCCCAAAGCATACGCCACATACACTCAGTTCGTGTCCGAAGGAGAGACAACGCAATCGGTCCCATTGGTCAACCGCGGCACCCTCTCGAACTGCTGGAGAGTCGATGTCAAAAACGACGTGACAACTGCTCGCGAATCAGCAATCACTGTGAACGATTCTGCTGTTCCGCTGACGGCGTAGACGACCGAACGGGCAGTCGATGATATTTTTCGGGGGACAATCGATCCAATCATTCAGTATCATTCCGACAAGACCGCAGAATCGGAGGCATACGAGACAGACGATGCGTGGGCTAGAAAAACGCGCGTTCGAGACCGTCTTATCGTGTCTCCGGCGTTCAACAGTCGTTGCACGCTTCGACAGCCTTGTTACGGGCTGACCGTGGTTAGTGTGTGGTCAAGTCTCTTCACGCACATCGTTGTACGCCTCGTTGAGCATAGGTTCACTCGTAGTGAGGTACTCGCCCCTGGAAGATGCGGTCTATCATGTGCCGAGCAGCCCGGAGGAACGCTTCGATACTGTCAGAAGTGCAGCGTTGGGGGTGTCCGCGTCGAGCGTGATAGGGACAGTCCGGCACAGTTGTATATCTCAGACGGACAGCCGGTCATTTGTTCACACTCGAGAGTCGGCCTGACATACTGCGGTGAATGGTGTCTCTCTCGTGTCGATTCCTTCCACTACTAGAAGAGTGAAGGTGGATACCCCTCCTATTACAGTATGAGTGGCACGGCTCCCTCACGAGGAGAACAATCAACACACACTCGTTCTGCTCCCGAGGCAAGACACATCGTATATATGATTCAACTCGGGTACCGGCTGTCGGCGCATAGACTAGATGACGGCGTGCAGACTCACGAGAACAACTCAGTTTCAGTGTCTGCGTCGACGGACTCAATATTCAGCTCGAACTATCCGAAACTCGTCGACTGCCACGACACATCTTTTATCCGCCCAATCGAAATAACCGGTGTTATGCACTGGACTCGACGTCGGGATCTCGAGGGTGGCAAGGAACTCGGGATTTGGCTGTTGACCGACTCTGATGGTACCGTTCATAACGAGCTGTACGTGGAGTCACACAAGTATCGCGGTGAGGGATTTGATGTTTACACGGCGACACCAGACGGTGAGTGGACACACATCGGAGAATACGAGAGTATCGATCCGGCGTTCGACCGGGCCAGCGAGTATCTTACTGAGAATCCACACTCCGTTGATGGCCGATAATCAGGCCTCCGCATTCTGCTTGGAATATCCCCGGCGAAGACTCACCGTCGACGGCAGTCACCTCACCACTGTATTTATGAAACCGTATTGTTGACATCCTCCTCCGCGTGACCGCGGCCGAATCCCACGCCACCGCTGAATTGGGAGTGGCAGGGTTGCAGACTCCCAAGCCAACACACCGTTGGAATCGGTGAGTGACCAATCGATGGGCAGTCTCCTGGGAGTGGCCACCCCGGGACTCCTCTCCGTTGTCGGACTCGGATTCCCAGTGTTGTGTTGGCCACGGGGAGTCCGACAGACTTCGATGGACTCGGAGTGACTTTCTCTGCGAGTATTTGCCCAATGCTTGGTGTGTGATTCCCACATCGGGCCACACCCTGCCCTGTTTCCAGTGTGGGCGGACACTCGAACCGTCAGTTGTCGGGCACTCGGCTACACTAGGGTCGTGCCCAGTGCGCCGACGCTTGCAGAGACGGTGTTTTGGAGAAACAACCGTCGGGAATTGCCGCTGTGACGGCGCGTATCCACGCCGTGAACGGCGTGGGAGTGCGCCTGTTCCAGCTATAATAGCGTGCCGGCGCGGAGAGGGATACCCGAGCATCAACCGCTCGCACACTCCACTCGCCTCACTCGGTTGTCCGAATCAGTGCATCGACAGCAAGGGCCCCGTTTTCAGTCACTACGATAGGATTCAAATCTAGTTCCGCGACGGCGTCGACACCGACCGCAAGGTGGCCGACAGAACCGAGCACTGACACAAGGTCCTCGATGGAAAGCGCTACACCAGCGCGACGCTTCTGGAGGAGGGCAGCCAATGTCGTCGCCTCGACTGCATCACGGGCATCAGCTCTTGAGAACGGCGGGACGAGCGTCTCGCTGTCGTTCACGGTCTCGACGAGTATCCCGCCTGGCCCGACCGTGACGAGTGACCCGAAGACATCATCCAGGGTTAATCCGACGATCGCCTCCACGCCATCATCGACCAGTGGCTGTACGAGCACACCCTCAATTGCGTCCTCGTCCACGTGATCGCGCGCCGCGGTCACGACCGCCTCGTAAGCCTCCCGGGTAGCGGCTGCAGAATCGACGTTCACCCGGACTGCGCCGACATCAGTCCGGTGCGGGAGTTGTGGTGAGTCAATTTTACAAACGACGGGAAAGCCGAGATCCGTGGCGACGGCAGCCGCCTCGTCCGCACTCCGGGCTAAGCGCGTCTCGACGAGCGGCACATCGAATTGCTCGAGAAGGTCGGCCGACTCACGCCACGTGAGGACCCGACCGCGAGGAAGATCCACATCCGGGGTCTCGATGGTAGTTGACTGCTCAGAACGGGGAGGATGGTCGGCGATACGCTTCCGGTCGGTCACGTACTGCACCGCGGACGCGACGGCGTCGAGACACCGCGAGGGGTCTTCGTACACCGGTATCGACTCCCGGAGTTCGGCAAACGGCGGTGTCTCATGCTCGTCGTCTGGAACCTTCCGACCGGTCCAGAGAACGTACACCGGGTCATCTGCGGTGTCGACAACACGGGCCAGATCCGCGGCGATAGTCTCGGCTCGCTCGTCGACAGCTGAAAGTCCGATCGCGAAGACGTACGAGTCAAACGCATCGTCGGCGAGCAGCGCGTCGGCGATGTCGGGCAACACGTCGGCACCGTAACCTCTGATATCTGCCGGGTTGTGAAACTCGCCGAAGGTGAGTAGTGCGTCCATATTGAGCAGTGTCGTCTCGGTATCACCGGTGATATCTGGGAGCGATAGTTTGCGGTCGGCGGCCATGTCGGCCAACAGGCTGGCGAGCCCGCCGCTCGTGGAGGCGATAGCGACGCTGTCGCCATCTGGAGGGGTATAATTCGCGTGGGCGCCCGCCCGCGAGAGCAGGTCCGGGATATCAGAGACACGCTGCACACCAGTCTGACGGAACGCCGCCTCCCAGGCGTCGTCGTTGCCGGTGAGGGATCCGGTGTGGGAAAGTGTCGCCGCCTCGGCCACGTCTGACTGGCCGATTTTCACCGAGAGAACTGGCGTCCCGCTCCGGGTGGCTGTCTCCGCGACGCGCATGAATCGGTCCGGCTCGGTGATTCCCTCGACATATGTGCAGATGACATCGACCTCAGGCTGGTCGGCCAGGTACGCGACGTAGTCGGTGGTCGTGAGATCGGCTTCGTTACCCGTCGAGACGATATGACTGAAGTGGCGGTCCGCGTCGGCGGCACGCTCGAAAAACGTCGTGAACGCGAGCGCGCCGGACTGACTCACGAGAGCAACACCCCCGGGTTCGGGCTCGCGCGAACAGGTCGAGGTGAGCGTTGAGCCACGGGCGGACATAACACCGATACAGTTTGGCCCGACCACGTCGATATCGGCTGCTGTGGCGGTATCGGCGAGATCAGCCTCCAACTCAGTGCCGCGGGAATCAGCCTCAGAGAACCCGGCAGCGATAACGAGCGCAACTGGCACCCCCCGATCGCCGGCCGTGCGAACAACATCGACTACGTGTTCGCGCGGGACGCTGACGACGACAAGATCGACCGTCTCGGGCACCGTGTCGATATTGTCATAGCAGGGGCGATCCCACACGGTCTCGCGGTTCGGATTCACTGGATACAGCGTGCCCTCGTAGCCATATTCGAGAAGATTGTCGATGAGATTCCCCGCATAAAACGAATCAGGACTCGCGCCGACGACGGCGACGAAGTCAGGGTCAAACAGCGGGTCAAGATCGGGAACGTTGAATGCCATATCTCCCATGTGAAGGTGATTCATCAAAAGCTATTCCAACCAGACGAGATCGGTGACGACTGGCAGGCAAGGTCTGAATGCAGCGTGACATCTCTTTTCACGCCACGGCAGATCCGGTATCAGATAATTGAAGCCTGCCAGCCCGAACCTGCCGAGTAGGCGCTGACCGTCCGATGAAAGTGCGCGGTCGGTGACACTCTCGAGCGGTCATCCCGACCAGTGGCGCGTCAGTCAGGTCATATCTATCAGTGTCACGAGACTGAGTACACAGACTCCGAAGACCCGACCAGCGCATAGCTGTCAGTGTCTGACAACAGCAGTTTAGCCCGCTCGCTCTGCGTCTGTCTTTGGTGATAGCTTAGCAACCACCAGACAGATCTGCCCGCCGATGAGAACAAACACACCGATGCCAACGGCGACCCAACGGACGGCGGCAGCGAATCCGAGCGCAGGCGCCGCCACGGCGATGAGTACGCTCATCCCGATGGGGGTGATTGTGGAGCCGACTCGGCCGAGCGACTCGGCGACGCTGACGAAGCTCCCGCGTAAGGCCGCGGGGGCGAGCCCGGTAACGATACTGCGGTACAGCGCCAGTGACACCCCGAACCCACCCCCGAGAAGTGCTGCCCCAACTGCGGCCAGTTCAACCGATGGTGCGAGGCCAATCACGATGAGCCCGCCCCCGAGCCCGACGTTGGCAGCGGTGAGCGGCCAGAGACGAGAGTCAAACACTGCGGTGATACGACCCGCCTGGCTCCCGCCGACCGCGAGCATGATACTGTTGACCGTGACGAGCAGCCCGGCCTGTCCCTCGCTTCCGCCCATTAGTTCAACGATAATCACCGAGTTGTACGTCAAGAAGCCGACCCAACTGATCATCGGGAGCATCCGCCCGATGACGAGTGAGATCACGCGCGGCTCTCGCACCAGCACTGACAGTCGGCGGAGACGCTGTCCTGTCGATGTGACGCCCCCGTCAGTAGCCTGACCGTCGGCCGGGTCTGCTCTGTCGTTGACAGTTTGGTCCCTCTCTCGAGGGGGCTCATCGAACCA
>JAQCMZ010000103.1 GCA_028274825.1 Haloferacaceae archaeon | reverse complement strand
ACCCACCGGCTGGTTCGACGACTGCACATTGCGGACAGTGTGCCGGCCCACGGTCGTCGCTCACACAGAACAATCTGGTCGCGACGTATATTCTGGTTTCGCTTGCATCCCCAAATGATCGTCTCGCGACCGGACCGAATCACTGGATCGCCCAATCACAGCGGGGTGAGTCTCTCATCAGTGACGCCTCTCAGAGAACCCCCCGTGTCGATCGCAGGTTTTCTCAACCCCGGAGTAACAGAATCGGTGATCGGCTACCTGACAGGCCAGCAACACACCGGCTAAAATAACACACCCCCCGCGAGTTGCTGAAGGCGACGGTTGAGCGACGACCAGTCCTCAACGACGGCGAGTCGGTGAAAATACGAGCGGTCCGATTCGACCGGCCGCCTGTCTGGTCGGTCTGGAGTTGCGAGATACACACCCAAGATCGGACACGTAGCGGCGTCAAGTTCGGCCGTATACGTCTCAGTGTCGTCCGGCTGACCGTCGGTCACGACGATAACGAACGGATTTTCCGCATCTTGGAACCGCGCCCGAACGAGCGAGAGTGCGTCTGTAAGTGGTGTCCCACCGCTTGCTCGCTTCGTCAACACACGGTTGCGCGCCTCGCGAGTCTCCTCGGCGTGAGTCTTGATCAGCCGCACCTCCGAGTCGTACAGATCCAGAATCGTTACCGAGACGCCGACTGTCTCGAGCGCGACAGCGGTGGTGAGCGCTCCCGTCTCGGCTGCCGTGACCGCCCCATTATCCATCGACCCGGATCGATCGACGACTACGATACAGGTGTACTGCTTGTCGTCGCCTTCCTCTTTTTGTGTGAACACCGTAGACTGCATACGAGCAGCCGCCACAAGTCGCGACCGGTCGAATGCACCACGTCGGCGGTGTGATCGTTCGACATCGCGTTGTTGTTCCTGTAATCGGGTTCGAAACCGCCGGGCGAGTCGTGTCGCATCTCGGAGGACACTCTGCCACCGAGCCGATCCTGCGCGCGTTTCGTGGTCGTCGTCCGTGACCACCTGGAGTGAGGCTTCGTCAGTGTCGGCCGCCTGGAGCGCGTCGATATACTCGTCGAGTGCCGCAAGCCGGGTCGTCCCTCTGTCGAGTTCTGTCGCCTCTGCCGCCAGTTCCTCAGCGTACTGCTCGCGTATCGCCGCTGCGTTCGATCCAGCGTCTGGCCCGCCTCTTCCGGTACCTGCTTCCCCGGGGAGTTGGCCTGCACCAGGGTGAGACGGAGACGGTCCTTGTTCATCACTGCCCGTCTCGGTTGGGTGGTCCGCAGAGCCGCCGGCTGGCGAGCGGCTGCTCTGAGACGGCTCTGAGCCGGGTGTCACACCGTCGCTATCGCGGGAAGAGCCCGTCTCCGCGGCGGCGTCGCGGGTCTCGGTGGCCAGATTGGTAGAATCTCCCGTATCTCCTGGAGGCGAGTCACCGCTCTCAGTCGAGTCCTCGGAGCCAGCAGCAGTCTTCACCTGGCGGGTCACCTCTCTGACAACCGGGTCACGCGAAAGGTCAGTCGCTGCGTGAGTGGTCTGGCCAAACTCGCTGGTGGTGTCGTCCGGTTTCCCGGGGAGTGGCGACCCAGCGCCGTCTTCTGGGAGGATAGATGCGTCAGTCGCCCGCGGGGCAGCCCCGGCAGTCCGTCGACTCCCGGTGCGAACAGTCCCGTCGGCGTCGATGAGTCGAGCCAGTTCGCTCGCGCCGGCACCCGAGACGGGCGTCTCATCGAGTGTCTCCCCGAGTGCTGTCCAGAATGTCCAGATGCACTCGTTTCGGGCGGCCGGGTCTGGCTCGGAGAGCACCTCTCGAACCGTCTCGCGCATCGCCGGCAGGAACTCTTCGAGTGCACGCCGGTCCCGAAGAGACGCCATCTGGAAGTCTGACGCGTCAGGAGCCCGGAGGCGCTGGAATCGCCCACTGTCGTACACCGCCATATCAGCCAACCCGCAGATGACCGCGTGGAAAAAGCTGAATCGCCGACCGCCGCCGTCCGGTGTTTCACGGCCAAGCGTGTCTGTTTCAAAGAGATTGGCGTTGAGGATATCCAACTCTGTCGCGACCGCGTAGCGATGGCGGAGTTGTCGCTCGATGGCTCCGTCCTCAAGGGTGTTCCACACTCTCGCGAACAGTCGCCGCCGGTCGGCAGCAGTGTCTGCGAGCAGATCGTGAAAGCCGTCGATATCTGTGTATCGGAGATGGCCAATCTCGTGGACGACAAGTGCCTCCTGTACCGCGAGATCGAACACGCGCCGTCGGAGATCTGTGACAGGCTGGTCGAATTCCCGCGTCGTGACCGCTATCTCCGGGTGATCCGCGCTGAATCCCGTCACTGCCGTCCGAAGCTCTGAGGCAAACCTGACTGTGGGTCGGATTGGTGTCAACAGCCGAACGTACTTCTGGAGATATCGGCGGCGCTTTTCAGATTCGCGCAGTGTCTTGGCATCGCCCGCCCCGAGACGTTCCCGGACTGTCTGGGGTGATGTCGACGCAGTCAGTCGCACGTTACTCCCACCGCACCGATTCGATAGCTTTGGCGACTGCGTTGCGATCCTCGAGAGTGGCGCGCGTCTCGAACACTTGCTTGGCTGCCTGGATTGGTGACATCTCGAACTCCGTGATGAGACGGCCGACCTTGATCGTCTCTCGATGTGAGGTTGGTGTGGCGATATCGCGGTCACGATAACTCATCCGAAGATTCGCAGCCAGTTCTGTCAGCCGTTCGGCGATCCGCTCATCACGGTCGATTCCACGGCGAAGCTCTGTGGTCTCGTACAGAAGCCGTCGCTCGGCCGGCGGCGACAGATACTCGATTGATAGCTCCCAAAAGCGGGACCGGAAGGCGTCATTGAGCGGGCTGGTACCGGCGTATCGGGGCGGATTCATCGTCGCGACGAACCGAAACTCGGGGTGGGGGTCGAGCACTTCTGCTGTCGCTTTCACCACTAACTGTCCGGTTCGCTCGGTCAATCCGTGGAGTGGCATCGTCGCTGCTGGCCCGGCAGCGTTCAATTCGTCGGCGACAAACGTCCAACCCTGCTCGACGGCCCGGTAGAGGATTCCTGGCGTGAACTCGAACGCGTGTTCGGCACCGACCAGTTGTGCCGCTTCCGTGATGCCGATATCGTGCTCGTCTGCTAACTGTTCGATCTGGGTGACACGAATCTCATCAGCTGCCTCGTTGGGGGCGTATTCGCCGACGAGATCGGCGTAGGTCGTCCCGGCCCCGAAATTGACGCGCACTAGCGGCCGATTCGTCTGTGCACACAGCTGCGTCACCAACCGATCTTTGCCGACACCCGTCTCGCCGGTCAACAGGAGCGCGTACTCGTCGTCAGCGAGAAACCGGGCCGCGAGTTCGATGTCCGTCTGCCCGTCACGGATGTCTCGCTCGACGTACCTGTGATCGACATCGGGCACCAGCGGGTGGTCAGAGTCGTCCAGAACCGTGAGTCCGTGAAATGTCTCTCCGGTGGGCGTGCCAGCCGACCGGGTCAGATCCGCGACGGCCACGTCACCACGGCTCGGGTCCTGAGGCGACGATGCCGTTCCAGTATCACTCATGAGCATTTCTACCGGGTGAACCATTATATTTGCCCGGGATTTGGCCTACCGACTCAGAGCGTCCGACGACTGTGAGTGCCTGACTCAACACGCTCTCTCTCAGCCGTCGAGTCGATGATGTCGTTGTGAGTCTCCGCTTGGTGTACCAACAGGATTCACACTCGTGGTTGTGAGTTGGTCACCGGAGGATAATAACCCAGACGGCCGGCAGTATCTCGTGTGAAGTACCTCGGGGGGCAAGCCCCGAGGCTTCACCGTGTAGGGTTCTGCACAGCACCCGCAGGCGACTGTCAGTCCTCCCGACCTTCCTCTTTCGAGGTCGGGTTGACTGAACACCCGAACACACCGTGTCCGTGGAGATCGCTCCACCACGACCCGATA
>JAQCMZ010000102.1 GCA_028274825.1 Haloferacaceae archaeon | reverse complement strand
GAAGATAGCAAACCACTCGCCGGTTTTCTCTTTTTTGAGCGTGACTTCTTTGACTGTGGCATCGTCAGGTAGCGGTCGGTGGAGTTCGATGGGAATGTCTGCGAGTTTCGACAGCGACAACACGGTCTGACCACCCTTCTTGTCGAGTTTGAAGCCAGACTGGTTGTAGGTGAAACTGCGGAACTCGCGTGGTGACTTCCACCGGAGTTCACCAACCGTGTAGCCCTGTTTTTTTTGAGCTTCCCGAGTGCGTTGACATTCTTGGCAATCCGCATGACTGTGGGCTGGAGCACCTTCGAGTAAATGTCGGTGAGTGCGTCCCACCAGTCTTTGAGGTCGGGAAGCTCGTCACGAATCGTGCGGACACGCTGTTTGACGGTGCCCTCGTCTTCGGGAATCTGGTTGAAGCGATACAGGGCGTGGTTGTAGAGCTGGCGACAGGTATCGCGGTGGTAGTCCAGCGTCTCACGCTGGTTCTTCGTGGGCTTGAGACGATACCTGTAGTTGTAGTTCATGCCACGCAATTCAACAGAGGGCTGACTGGCGTATGAACGTTTGCCGTCCGGAGTGAAAGTAGCCCATGGGCCTGTGGGCCAGCAACAAGAGCGTCTCTTGAAACCAATGACGACGGTGTATCCCCTCCCTACTGCGTTACTCGCTTCGCTGCGTTACTCCTTGAGGAAGGGGGCTTACCGTCTGCAATCAGCTAAATCGGCGGCTGTCTCGCGCGTGACTCAACTGTGAAACTTCACGTGTAGTGGTCGCCTCACCTGCAGTAACAGATTGTTCGAAATCTTCCAATCAGAATCGAGTGCCGAATTCAAAACTCTAGACTCTATTCGGCGGCTAACAGGCGACAGATTCGTGTCGCAAGCGAGTCCGAACGGACAACTTCACAGCTAATGTTTGAACCGTTCTCGTCGTCTCAGTATCTTCACATCAGTTGTCGTAATGCGATTTTGGCATTCAGTTCGGAACGCATCATAAGTCTGGATACACGGCCACAGGCTGCACGCTGTATCTAATGTCTGTGCTTTTCGCAACTGGTATGGAAAGCTATAGGAAAGTCGCCCTGGAGGAAGACGTACATGGAACGGGTAGCGGTTATTGGTGCGTCGATGACGCAGTTCGGCAATCGAGACATGTGGGTGCGAGGGTTACTCGCAGAGGCGGGACACGACTGTCTGGAGCGCGCGGGAGTCGCCCCGGACGCGATTGATCACCTGTACGTGTCGAATATGGCCAGCGGCGAGTTCGAGGGACAAACTGGCGTGCCGAACGCACTCGCAAACGATCTCGGGACAATATCCGCCTACACTGCCCGGGTAGACCAGACGTCCGCTTCAGGCGGCGCCGGAGTGTATGCTGCCTGGCAGGCTGTCGCGTCCGGGGCTGCCGACCACGCGCTGTTGGTGGGTGGTGAAAAAATGACACACCGCTCGACTACAGAGGCGACTGACGTGATTGCCTCACTGACGCATCCAGTCGAATACAAAAACGGCGTGACCCTGCCGTCGTTCGCGGGGTTGACCGCGCGAAAGTACCTCGAAAAGTACGATGCACCTCGCGAGAGTCTCGGAAAGGTCGCGGTCAAAAATCACCGCAATGGCGTCGACAACCCCCACGCACAGTTTCGCAAGGAGGTCGACCTCGACACCGTGCTCGAGTCACCGATTGTCGCTGATCCACTCCGACTGTACGACTTTTGTCCGATTACAGACGGATCTGCTGCACTGTTGTTGTGTCCCGAATCGGTCGCAGCCGAGCACACCGACGATTACGCGGTGATTTCCGGGATCGGGGGGGCCACCGATACGCACGTTGTCCACGAACGGACAGACCCGACTACGATGCGCGGTGTCGTGGAGTCCGGGCAAGAAGCCTACGAGATGGCTGGAGTCGGGCCCGAGGATGTCGATGTGGCAGAACTTCACGACATGTTCACCATTCTAGAGTTTCTCCAAAGTGAAGATCTCGGGTTTTTCCAAAAGGGTGAAGGCTGGAAGGCAATTCAAAACAGGGTCACCGCTCGCGACGGAGCAGTGCCGATCAATACCTCTGGGGGGCTCAAGTCCAAGGGTCACCCGCTCGGGGCCAGCGGCGTCGCGCAGGTGTACGAAGTGTATCAGCAAGTCCTGGGCGAGGCGGGACCCCGACAGGTATCTGCAGACATCGGCTTGGCATGTAACGTCGGCGGCTTCGGAAACTGTGTAACGACGGCAATCTTGGAGGCAGGGCGATGAGCGACGAGACACCGCCGTTAGAGGCTGCTCGCTACCCTGACGGAACTATTCTTCATCCCGTCCACCCGTACGGCCCCGACGGGAACGAGCCCGTGGAGAGCATTGACCTTTCGAGCCGTCGTGCCGAGATTCTTACCTGGACTACCTCGACGGCAACGCCACCGGGGGTTCGAGAGCCGAACCACCTCGCGATCGTCGCGTTCGATGTCGATGGTGAAACCGTCCGGGCGATTGGTCAGCTGACTGATGCTGATGTCGAAATTGGACAGATGGTCGAACCCGTGTACGCGCAAGAACTCCGTGATCCAGAAGCAGGGATCCGCGAGCCAGACAGTCAGGCATGGGACGGGTATCAGTTCAGCCCTGTCAGTCCAGCCTCCGAAGACTGAACTGGAGTCTGTACATCGTCTCTTGCAGGATCGATTCGTGTGTGACGACTCAGATCGCGTAGCCCACCAGCGTGAAGACAGGGTCATCGACAGAACTGGACCCTGCGACCAGCCTGTTTCACGTGGAGTCACCAAATCAACGCCGAGTCCCGGGTTGTGTGTTCAGCAACTGACGAGTGGGGAAGTGTAGCATGTCGTACGGGCGGTACAACTCGACTACCCCGGAGTCTGACTCCAGGGTGAGTCACTGGCAATGAAGCGGGTCAGAGCATATTGGCAGTTCGACGTGCTGAGTCAAGAATAGCATCTGTAGAATAGTTGCACAGGCCGGCTTCCGTCCTGGGTCGATAGCCAAAGACAAATCAAGAACCTGCGTTAACGGTCACTCAGTACGGTCATCATCGTCACGTGGATCCTCGTCCTGGCCGGAGAGTCCGCCAGGCGTCTGCCTATCTTGACTTTCGTTTTCATCACTGCTGGTGTCAGCGTCGCTATCCTCGGCAGACCCCGTATTAGAGTCTCTCCGTTCGTTTTCGATATCATCGAGTTCGTTCTTGATCGACTTCAGTTCCGATTCCACGTCGATCCCGATATCGTCGGGCGACTCGAGAGTGGAGTCAGTCGATGGCTCGTCTGAACCATCGCCGTCCTGCGACGATCGGTCAGTAGTTGCGGCGGTCTCGTCGGTTCCGCCATCGCCGACACTGTCGGTATCGGCTTCTTCGACATCGATAGTGACAGGATCGTTGCTCGCTCGGGCACCCGTCCCGTTAGTTCCACTACCTGGCTGGTTCGTGGTTTCTGGCGGCCGTGAGGTATCAGATGACCTGGGTGACCTGGATGATCTGGTGTCGTCTTCGGCTTGTTCGACTCGGCGCTCGATTTCCGCAGAGAGTTCTCGAGCTTCCTCGATAATCGATTTCGAGGGTTCATCCTGCGGGAGGTCCGCCTCCGAGAGTGCCGTCCGGAGCTCTGAGAGCGACCGTGCGAGCCCGCGTGAGGCTTCTGATCGCGCTTGTGCGAGTCGCCCATCCGTGCGGCCGGTCAACTGATCGCCAAGATCCTCCGCCACCCGGCGATTCGGATCCGCGAGCCGTAACAGTCCGCGGAGTAATTCCAGCGAGCGGATCGCCGTCTCCAGGAGTGCGATTACAGTCGGAATCGTGTATTGTTCCGTGAATCGGATGAACTCGGAGGGGCTCGGCAACCGCGACGAGGAGCGGCTATCCGCCCCGAGTTCGTCACGGAGTCGCCCGAGCTTGTCCTCGAGTTCGTCAAGGCGCTCGTCAAGCTCGTCATCGTCCCGAGGGTCTCGAGGGTCTGCTGACATACCGTATCCTTCGGTCGCAAGCCTGAAAAGGCCACCCGAAAACTCCGCTCAATCTGAGCACCGATTCGGGCCACTCGATCCGGCTTACGAAGGGTGCCGTGTCGACCACATACGTCGATCAGGTGAGGTCAGAGCATATCAAGTCAGATCACGCCTCACAACAACTACACGATTTCCCGGATTCAAGCGAATCGGCCGCGGTGATACTGTGGAGGCCATTCGATTTCAGCGTCTAACTCGTGGGCCGCCTGTAAGGGCCAGTACGGGCGGCGTAACAGCTCTCGCCCGAGCGCCACCAGGTCTGTGCGACCGTTCCGCACCAGGGCGTCAGCATGAGTCGCCTCAGTGACACCCCCGACGGCCGCAGTCGGTGTTCCAGTTTCGGTTCGGATCTGCTCGGCATACGGCACCTGGTAGCCAGGCCCCGTGTCAGGGAGTTGCTGATCGGGGTGGATTCCCCCGCCACTCACGTCAATCAGGTCTGCTCCCGCCTTGAGAAGAATCGGGGCCAGAGCGGTCGAATCCTCGATTGTCCAGGAATCTCTGTCGGGAAGCCAGTCCGTCGCCGAGATCCGCATAAACACTGGCATATCATCCGGCCAGACCTCGCGCACACCGGTGACGACTTCTCTCAGGAGTCGGGTTCGGTTCTCGAAACTGCCACCGTACTCATCCTCGCGGGAGTTAGCGGCTGGTGAGAGGAATTGGTGGAGCAGATATCCGTGAGCAGCGTGCACTTCGGCTATCTCGAATCCTGCCGCAAGTGACCGTTCTGCGGCTTGCATGAATGCCTCGATAACGTCGGCAATATCGCCGCGATCCATCCGGCTGGTCGCTGGCGGCTGTTCCCGGGGATACGGCTTCCCGGACGGCGAAATCGTCTCCCACCCGCCTTCGTCGAGACTCAACGCGTCGCTTCCCTCCCGTGGGCGACTCACAGACGCTTTTCGGCCGGCGTGGGCCAATTGAATGCCCGGGACAGCACCCTGGTTTCGGACGAACTCTACAGTCGGCGCCAGCGCCTCTGCGTGATCATCAGACCAGATGCCGAGACACTCCGGCGTAATCCGCCCGCGTGGTTCGACGGCCGTTGCCTCGGTGAACACCACTCCTGCGCCACCGACGGCTCTGGTTGCAAGATGGACGTGATGCCACTGTGTCGGATAGCCGGCCTCCGCAGAGTACTGACACATCGGCGACATCATCACTCTGTTGGGGATGGTCGTCTCACGCATTTTCAACGGGTCGAACAGCGAATCAGTCATATATCGGCCAATCGGTCAGGTTACAAATCAGTAGCGGTCCGCGACAATGTGTGGTTTGGCCGGGAAGATCATCGCGTGCCGAAAGACGGAGTCGTGTTCGGTTGCGACGAGTGCTGTCGAATTGAGTCTCCTCACAGATCAATCCGGGAATATGGCCACCGAGGTTGGGCAGGCCAAACTTCTCGGCCCTACCACAAACTCGAGGAGACCCAGCGACACACCGGGGCAACTGACTGGTCTCAGGCTGCTGTGGCCCGAGCATCGAGACTCTCTTGAACTCGTCTTATCGCCGGTGGAGACTTCACTTCGCTACCTCGCTAATTGAGGATGGTTTCTCATCACAGCCCAATCGAGGTGCGGGCCATATCAGTAGAGCTATCCAGGGGCCGAATGTCTGCGTGACCCCAGAGGAGGTGTGCGCATATGATGTCCGGTTCAAACTGGCATCATGAGGTTCATCGGTCACAGACCATCTTCCGACTTTGGATGGGTCCTCACTCGCGTCGTTCGATGGAGTTGTGGGCCGTGTCAGAACGGCACTCACTCGAGAAATCGAGCCTTGCGTACCGTCACGGTGGGACACATGTCTGTCCCTCAGTCTCGGGTTCAGTCTCACAACAGACGACACGAGCTGTCGGCGCTGGTTCGGTTGTTGTCGGCTTCATGCCACATATGAATAGGTGCGGTTTCGTCTTGTTACCCTCACAACTGTGTCGATTGCCGATGCGGTATGCTTGACAGTCGGTGATTACAGTTCATACGAGTTTGATTAATTGAAGCGAGTACACTTCAGGAGTGAGCGCTATGACCGATCAGCAGTGACCGGGTGACCGACACGGTGTTGTTCTCGGGCGCTCACGTCGGCGATCGTGCGCGTGTGGCCGTCCGGCCACTGGACGGTGACGCGTAGTGGGGCGGTCTCTCCGAGCCCAAAGTGAGCGACTGGTTCTGATTGACACAGATATCCGCCACCTGCATCAATCGTCCGAACCTGTGATCCGGTCGCCGTCTCTAACCGTACCACCGCTCCCCGCGCCGGGGCGCCGTGTTGGGTTGTTGGGCGAATTCGAAGCCAATCGCCGGTGTTGGGCACCGAGTATAACGAGAGTGGCTGTGATTCTATTTCACCGTGAATTATCAGCAGTTCCAGGACGCCGTCTTCATCAAAATCTGCGACAGCGGCTCCCGTCCCCAGTCCATCGGGTTCGCGGGCATCCCCGACAGCCATCTGCCTCCAGCCGGCAGTTGAGCGGGTGAACAGCCGATTCGCCGCACCCAGTGCGTTCACGAATAGCTCTTGATTCCCATCGTTATCGAAGTCAGCCGCGATGAGCGTTCTCGTGCGCGGGGCTTCGGCGAACGGTCGGGGAGTCATTTCTGTAAACGTCATCGCAGAGGGTGCCACACTCGGGCCTCTACCGGCCGACCTGTGGCTGTCTCTCGTTGATTGTATCGTCGGGGCATCTGTGACGGCACTCGTGCCATCTGCAGGATGAATGGTACATGTATCGGCTGACGAGACTGCGGTGAGATTCGGGCGAGTATTTTCTCTGCCGGTAAACAGGTGATTTTCTCGGTCCCAGTTTCCAAGCGCGATCTGAGACTCCCCATCGACGTCGACGAGTGCGAGCCCGCGAGCATCACCATCGTGATCCGCGAAGACGGGTCCTGGAGCCACCTCTGTGAAATGACCGCCCGTATTTCGGTACAAACGATTAGGACCGGCCTCAACTCCGACAAGAACGTCCATACGCTCGGAGACGATCGGTCCAGCGAGCACCGAGCGCCCACAACACTCAATATCTAATCCGAGCTCGCCGGCCATATCAGTCACTTCTCCGTCGTCACCGAACTCGTAAAACGGCATCTGGGACTCACATGTGACCACGAGAGCGCCGTATCGCCCTGTGCCGAATCGGTCCAAGGCTGTCACGGACCGTCCGGCTTTGTAATTGCCCCGGTTGGCATTGACTTTCCGGGTGAACGTGTCCGTCCACACCAATCGGTCATCCGTTTCCCGGTCTAACAGGAGATCTGTGTCGGAGGTGGCGCCTTCCTGGGAGTCAGCATTGTGAACGTAGATCTCCTCGATCCCATCAGCATCAAAATCCGCAGCCGCCACGCCCACTGCATGGCGGCGTGAGTCGGCCACGATCCCGCAGGCAGTGTCTTCCAGACAGGTCCCCGTCCACGAGTACAGTCGGTTCGCATCGCCGTATCCACACACCAGCGCGAGAGGACCATCTCTCCCCGGAGTTACCGCGACGCCGTACCCCCGAAGCGGGGTGGTGTCGCGTATTTGATTCGAGAGGTCCCGAAACATATCTGCTGGTCACGTCTGGGTATTAATGAACCGCACGGGTTCGGCGCGAGTCCGACCGTCCTAATTGCAGCAGACACTCACAGCGAAATCCGGGAGCAGCGGTCCGGGAGGTATTCGATTGAGACTGTGAAATCAGGAGCCAGGGATACTCATGAGTTACCAGGACGCGCCGGACGATCCGGGGACGGACGAGCACCCTGATCGAATAGCTGTTCGCGGAGCGTCAGATCGCTGGTTGGCGTGTCGAGCAGGTTGCGCCGGCGCAACTCCGGCACGAGATGCTCACTCACAGCGTCGAGCGATGCCGGCACCAACGCCGGCATCACGACGAACCCGTCAGCACCGGCCGCCGCCCACCGCTGGAGTCCATCGGCCACTTCGTCGGGAGTCCCGACGAATTCAGCTGTCGGATATCGTGCGTAGCGAACAGCCGCGTCGCCGACGGTCCAGTGCCGCTCGTCATCCACGAACGCGCGGAGTGCGCCGCGAATTCCCTCTACAGCGATATCAGCCAACGGTGCATCGAGATCGTACTGCGAGTAGTCGTGGTTGAGGTGGTTTGACAACCGAACCAGTCCTGTCTCAGGATCGATAGTCTCGATGACACGGTCTCGGCGACGCTCGGCCTGTTCGTGTGTGGGGGCGATATAAACCGTGACAGCCGGATACAGACGGAATCGATCCCGATTTCGACCTTCGTCAGCTGCCCGTTTCGTCATATCCGCAGTGTACGCCGCGAATCCGTCGACAGAGAGATGAAACGAAAAGAGCGCCTCGGCGTGTCGCGCTGCGAACTTTCTGCCCCTGTCGGATTGGCCGGCCTGAAAGACGACTGGCGTGCGCTGTGGTGTTGGAGCACACATGTGCGGGCCTGGAACTGTGTAATGGTCGCCATCGTGATCAATAAACGAGACGGCCTCAGGGTCCGCGTAGTTGCCGTCTATGGCTCGAACAACAGCACCATCCTTCCAGGAGTCTTCCCATAGCGCGTAACATACCTGCAAGTACTCTTCGGCCCGGTCGTATCGGCTGTCGTGTGAGACGTACCCGTCCGCGGCGTTTTCGAACTCGAGACGGCCGGAAGACGTGACCACGTTCCATCCCAACCGACCGTCTGTGAGATCGTCTACCGTTGAAAACTTCTTAGCTAGCAGATACGGCGGGTACAACGACGTGGACGCTGTCGTGACTAACCCGAGCGTCTCAGTCGCGGCCGCCATCGCAGACAGGAGCACAACCGGATCGTTTTCGGGGAGTTGCTGGCCTTGGCGCACAGTCGGAGCAATCCTATCCCCGTAATTATCAGCAACGTTATAAGCGTCTGTAAAGAACGCGCCGGTGAATCCCCCCGATTCCAGTTGTTGGGCCACCTCTATCCAGAAACTCACGTCACGATACCCGTCAGGCTGTTTGTGGCGGTCATCACGCCATGCGTCTTCGACTACCGGAGAGTGACTGCAGTTGAGGTACGCAAACAGGTCGAGCACAGCAGACGTTCTTGACCGACTGGATTAACTGTTACAGACAAACCAGCTTCAGAACGAACTGAGCGAATCGAGAACCCGGATGCAAGACCACACCGGAGTTGATGACTTGCGAATCACGATTGATCCGTCTGATAACAGCAGATACCCGGAGTCGGGCTGAGTCTAAGCAAAATCTCTTCATACCGACTCCGTATCGCAAGCGTCAGGACTGATTCGGAGCGGGAATGTCCGCGTCGTATCAGCAGTGGAGACAGTCGTATAGAACAAAATTCATTAGACAGACTGCCCGCAGACGCTATGCAATAGGAGAAGCATCAGTTGCGTGCCCACGAATGTCCTGTCTTGACATCCTCCTCCGCGTGACCGCGGAGGAATCCTGAGCGGTGGAGATTGCAGGGTTGCAGACCCACCGAGCATCCACCTCGGGAAGAATCCGTGGGGATGCTCGTGGACTGTGACGGGTGGGACTGCTGGGAGTGGCCACCCCGGGACTCCTCTCCTCCGTCAGTTTCGGACTCCCAGAGTTGTGTGTGCCTCGGGGAGTCCGGCAGACCTCAACGGACTCGGAGTGACTTTCTTCGTGCTTCCAGCAGTCAACTCCGGTCGAACCCTATGAGGATTCGCCGGTCATCGACTGGGTCCGATTATTACGTGGTTGCTTGGGGCGGGCAGGCCGCCATCGGAGGACTAAGCGGAATCGCTCCGTCCCCGGCCTGATTCCTCTCTACA
>JAQCMZ010000089.1 GCA_028274825.1 Haloferacaceae archaeon | reverse complement strand
ATATCCACGCCTACTATCACGAACGGTCCTACGACGGTGATTACATGATCGGTCCTCTCGGAGACGCAGAGGATCACCGCATCCCCACATCCGGAGCGGTCGACGCCGACGAGTGGGAAAACACGCCGATTGGCTCGTTCGTTACGGAGAGAGATCAGCCAACTGTCGTAATCGAGTCGTGGCATACTGCCCGTCGCGAAGGTAACCAAGCACACGTCGCTCCACACATCGACGAGAACGTGTGGGATCTCGCGGTCGTCGACGAGGCACACAGTGCTCGCGAGGAGACGAAACTCTACGACCTGCTCGGACAGGCCGAAGAGGCCTCCCAGTGCCTCTACGCTCTCACAGCGACGCCCATGCAGCTGAATGTTGGCGAGCTCTACGATCTCCTTCGACTATGCGATCTCCCAGAGGGTTGGGATGACAAGGGCCGGTTCGTCGAGTTCTTCGAAACACGGCAAGCACTCGAAGATAGCCTCAGTTCCATCGGCTCTCGGTATCAGAATATAGCCGATGGACAACAACAGGTTCTCCAACAGTTCCAGAAAGAACTTGATCTGGAGGAGGACGAAGGCCGACCGAGAATTGAACGGTTCGGGAAACTCATTCACGAACATCTCACGTCGAATCCCGGCTACGACGAGCAGGCGAAGGCGCTAGTCGAGGCGACGGACACGGAGTCGATTCAACAACGGAAGGCCCTCGAGAAACTCGTCGGCGTGCGCGAAACCTCACCCCGCTTTGACGATCCGCGCTCGCTCATTTTCGACTGTGGGCCAACGGAGTGGAACGCACTTGTGGAGGCCTCTCAGTGGGCGACACCGGTTCAATCCCGTATCTTCCGAAATACTCGGTCGGTCTTGGAGCAGTGTCAGGATCTCGGGCTGCTCGACGATACGGTTCCGAGTCGAGATGTCAAGACAAAACGTATCGAACTGGGTGACGCAGCCCCGCTGTACGATCAGGTAGAGCAGTATATTGATGAGACGTATAAGCAGTCGCAGAAAGTTCTGACAGGGAAGGAGAAGCTTGCACTGGGGTTCGTGATGACCACGTATCGTCAGCGCCTGACAAGCAGTCTACACGCGATCAAGCAGAGTCTCCAGCGCCGGATGGAGAAGCTTGACGAGAAGGTTGAGGACATGACTGAGGAGGTCTCTGAGCTTAGTAGAGATGCTGGAGTGACGGAGGCGACCATCGACGAAGCGATCGGCCAAGCATCCCTCGACGCCTATCAGCCGAGCAGTCGTGGCGCGGCTGACGTGATTCAGGCGGAGCGGACTGCTCTCCAAGAGTTCGTGGACGATCTCAGGCAGGCCCACACCGACCCGAAGGTAGCGCAGCTTCGCCGCGACATTCGCTCACTCCGTCAGAGCGCCCGGGATAACATTATCATCTTCACGCAGTATCACGACACCCTCGAGCATATCCGTGAAACCCTGACAGACACACATCCGAACGTCGGTACGTACAGTGGTGGTGGCGGGATGCAGTACGACGAGACAACGAGAGAATGGGTGAACGTCGGTAAAGAGGCGATCAAGCGCGATTTCACTGACGGAGATACCAATATCCTAATCTGTACAGATAGCGCGAGTGAGGGGCTGAACCTCCAGACTGCAGATGCGCTGATCAATTTCGATCTGCCGTGGAATCCGATGCGGGTTGAACAACGCATCGGTCGGATCGACCGTATCGGCCAGAAAAACGAGGTCGTGAAGATCATTAACTACGCCTACAAGGACAGCATCGACGGCGATATCTACGAAGAGCTGGAGGGCCGGTTACAGCTGTTCGAGAACGTGGTTGGGCCGATGCGTCCGGTACTGAACAGCATCGAACAGGACATCAAAGACGCCGTTATGGGTAGTTCCGAGTCGGAGACCGCCAGAGAGCCCAGTGAACAAGTCGTTGAAGAGGCGGACTCACGGGCGAAACAGGCCCAAGAGAAAGCCGAAGAAACCGGCTTAGCGAGGCAATCGGAGAAACCATCGACAAAAGAAGCGATTATCGAGAGTTCGGGACTTGATGGATGGGAGCCCTATTGCTATCCAGCGTTCGATGAGATCGGTACCGGTGATCGATCGTATGAGCCGTTAGTGAGTCTGGAGACAATCGAGACACAACTTACGCAAAGCGCCCAACTTGATGAGGCTGAATGGTCGTTTACAGCGCTTCGAAACCACTCCCGAGCCGATGACTTCGACGATGTCGTTGATGATGCATATGTACTCGGGTTGCCGGATAACCGTGGGATTGCGATCCCGGAGTCACTAGGTGAGACTGCTCAGGCGGAACTCGGAGGTGGTAGCGGTGTTGTAGTAACATTCACTCCAGCGATTGCTGAGGAATTCCCATCAATCCGATTGCTTCTCCCTGGCGATCCACTATTCGAGACAATTGTTCGTACAATCACGCCTGAGGAAGTAGATAATCTGGAATTCGTTTGCGGGGAACGTGGAGCGGGTGGATCCTCAGTCACTCAACATCAGCGTGTGTCTGATGCCAAACAAGCAACCGTGGTAGAGCCAGCAACGACGAGTGAAAGTGCGAAAGATTTGCTTGGCGGGACGAACTCGATTACAAACCCCGACGATGCCGAGCAAATCGTTCTAGACTGGTTGTCACAGCTATCAACAGTAGAGTAGCGATCTCCCAGGGGGTCAGAGAATCAAACAGATTTGCGAGATCATTCGAATCTACCAGTCTGGCGTGCTGAATAGAAGATGCAGATACAGTAATACTATGAATATTCACCAACAGAGTGTTATATGACAATATAAAAAATAAGTACCGCTATTTTAAATGCTTCTTGTACTCTGGATCCATATACCGGATGAAGTAGAAAATGAACATCCCAAATAGGATGAAGAATGCGATCATCAAAACGGTCCCAAAGAAAACAAGAGATGGTGCCCATTCACTGCCCAAGATTCCCAGAAGTAAGAGAATACCAGATGCCGTCAGTGCTCCCCGACAGAGTATCCAGCGGCGCTTCGTTGGAGGGCCGAAGTGTCGCACGGACTGATTGGAAAACCCAGACTGCGGCTGTGACGTCCGCCGCAGTTTTTTACTCAACTCAATATGAGCTCCCCCACGGGGGGCTCCGCTGTGTCCCTGAGCAGCCTGCTTACTGAGTGCTCGTCGCGTCGAAGTACTCCTGTTCCCACTCGCGTCGGGCGTCGATTTCACGCTGGCCGCGTCGCGTCACCGTGTAAACATTCGTCCGCTTATCCAGTTCGCCTTTCTCAACGAGACCCTTCTCGACGAGCGTATCGAGGTTCGGGTAGAGCCGTCCGTGGTGGATCTCCGACTCGTAATAGTTCTCGAGTTCATCCTTGACCGCGAGACCGTGCGGGTCGTCTAACCCCGTGACGATATACAGCAGATCTCGCTGAAAGCCTGTCAGATCATACATACAACACGGAATACATCTTAACTGTATAAATTCAA
>JAQCMZ010000081.1 GCA_028274825.1 Haloferacaceae archaeon | reverse complement strand
AGAACGCTTTCTCGACCGTCGATCAGGGGTGTTCGTGGGACCACCTGGGTCGGGGAAGACTGTCACAGCAATCGCTGCGGCCGTCGAAGTCGGCGGGGAGACACTGGTTCTCGTTCCCTCGCGGGAACTGGCCGCACAGTGGCGCGAAGAACTGCTCCGTCATACGACTCTCGACGAGCAAGACGTAGGTGAATATCACGGTGGCGAAAAACAACGCCGGCCAGTGACGATTGCGACATACCAGACGGCTGGGATGAATCGCCATCGCGGGCTGTTCGAGGCTCGTGAGTGGGGACTGATCGTTTACGATGAGGCCCATCATATCCCGGCGCCAGTATTCTCACGATCGGCAGATCTCCAGGCGAAACACCGATTAGGGTTGTCAGCCACCCCCGTCCGAGAGACGGGCAACGAAGATGAAATATACACGCTGATTGGCTCCCCGATCGGCGCGGATTGGGACCGGCTATTTGCCGCCGGATTTGTGCAGGAACCGGAGGTGGAAATCCGTTATACACCGTGGCGTGACGATCTCGCACGCAACGAATACGTGTCGACTGACGGGCGGCAGCGCCGTCAACTGGCTGCCCAAAATCCGGCGAAAATCGAGGAGATCCGATTCCTTCTCGCAAAACACGCCGGCAAAAAAGGACTGGTCTTCGTCGAATATCTCGACCAAGGAGATGCCATCAGTAACGCGATCGACGTCCCGTTCATTAGCGGCGAAACGGCACACTCGCGACGGCGGGAGTTGTTCGAGTCGTTTCGAAATGGCACGCGTGAGACACTTGTTATCTCTCGGGTTGGTGACGAGGGGATCGATCTTCCGGACGCCGATCTCGCGATTGTCGCTTCTGGGCTTGGGGGGTCTCGACGTCAGGGCGCTCAACGAGCCGGCAGGACTATGCGCCCGGCAGGCACGGCATTGATGTACGTACTCGCGACACAGGGGTCATCAGAAGAAGACTTCGCACGCCGTCGCATGCGACATCTCGCAGAGAAAGGGATCCGGGTCCGGGAAATGACTGTCGAAGATCGATGAGACTCGTGGTAATTCACACTACAGAATAAAGTGACTGCCCCGAACCTGACCTGGGGTGTGTTTCAGGGACTGTGCTATCTCTACTCGGGTAAAGCGACACCACATCTTGAGATCCTCCTCCGCGTGACCGCGGCCGAATCCCACGCCACCGCTGAATTGGGAGTGGCAGGGTTGCAGACTCCCAAGCCAACACACCGTTGGAATCGGTGAGTGACTGGTCACTGGGCAGTCTCCTGGGAGTGGCCACCCCGGGACTTCTCTCCGTTGTCGGACTCGGATTCCCAGTGTTGTGTTGGCCACGGGAAGTCCGGCAGACTGCGATGGACTCGGAGTGACTTTCTCTGCGAGTATTTGCCCGGTGGTTGGTGTGTGATTCCCACATCGGGCCACACCCTGCCCTGTTTCCAGTCTGGGCGGACACTCGAACCGCCAGTTGCCGGGCACTCGGCTACACTGGGGTCGTCCCCAGTGCGCCGACAGTTGCAGAGACGGTGTTTTGGAACAAACCCGTCGGGAATTGCCGCTGTGACGGCGCGTATCCACGCCGTGAACGGTGTGGGAGTGCGCCTGTTCCAGCTATAATCAAGGGTACTGATTTCTAAGCACCTATCACCTGGGTCGATACCGCCTGCCATCACGCTGACACTGGCAGGTGTTGAGAGGGGCCGCGTCTCCGCGCTGTGAAGAAGACTGATATGGGAGAGTTAGTGAACACCCGTTCTTTGGAGGCTGTTCTCTCGTCTCATGATCGAGCGTAGATCTCAGACATGATTTCCAGCGAGAAAGAGTAATACGTGTTATTTTGTAGTAGGTACGTCCGCAGAGTCTGCCTCGGATTTCCACGGAATTGCTCTCCAACTCTGTAATCGAAAAGGAATTCTTAAGTCCAGTCACAATCCTTTAGGAATGTAGCCGCCCTTAGCTCAGCTTGGTAGAGCAGTCGACTGTAGATCGACTTGTCCCCCGTTCAAATCGGGGAGGGCGGACTTCCTTACCTGTCACAGCATAGCCGACAGCCAATACGCCGTCGTGCGATTCGTCCGCGCACGCTCTGAGTCGACTCGGTGACACGGTTCGGGTGAGCGCCGTCGTGCCTTCGCGTATAGCCGAACGTGTCGGGGGAGGATAAGTCTCATCCGATGTTTCGGCGTGTTTTCTATCGCGAACGAGTCGACCTTCGCTCAAGTACAGGCCACCCCGCCTCTGGAAATAGGTCGCATACGGGCCCACTATGATGCAGATTCCGAGATATAGGAAACACCCTGTACACCTCCAAATAACGTAGTATTGGAGTGACGGGGATAGTAGGATAGGAACGTCACACTCGTCTCATCGAAGAACCGCAGACAGAGCCTCGCCATGCTCGTTCGTCTTAGCCTCGAACTATCTCCCTCTCGAACCACACGCGCCTCTCGATAGCATAGTCACCCTCGTTCAAGTGAAGTAGTGTAGTGGTGTGACGCGGGACGGCGGCTCGAACAGGAGTTCTTCGCCGCCGTCAACCAATCCTCACGTCACACTCTCACGAGGATTGGATGGGTTTCTGAGTGAGCCGAATTTTGGTTCTTACCCCGACGCCGTCTGGCGGCGGAAGGTTTATTATCGATGTTCCCCCTCAGGGCGTGAGCAATTCGGTAGACTCCAATGACAGCGGTATCGTACCAACAGAAGACCACATCTCCCGTGAGCGTCGACAGCAAGCCTACGTCGAGAAGTGGGCGTACTCTCGATCGAGAGATGGGCTCTCTGGTGTGACGAGCGAGACGCAGTCCTCGTTCACATTACCAGAGACGACGTTCCACGCTCGGGAGGGAGACGACGTCGAGTACTGGAGCCGACTCCACGGCTATTACACAGGCACTCGGTTCTACGAGGTCGGTGGCTTGGACGAGGTCGAGAAAGGCCTGCGCGTCGACCCAGCGGCTCGGGACAAGTTCCTCCGAGCAGAGGCGGTGATTCAGGGACTCGGGTTCACCGAGTGGGCACAGCAGATAGCAGTCGGTCGTGTGTTCGAGGCGGATATGCGTCGGTTCAGTCGGCACTACGACGGGATTGACGGAGCCATTATCGGGTTCGCCTTCGCAGCACAGTTCGACACGGTCGAGGAAGCGAGGGATACCGAGCTGTTTGACGTCGTCGACGAGCGGTTCTCGTTCAACACCGAGCGCTTGTTACAACTCTGTTTCTGACTCGGCCAGAAATTATATCTGGTTGACTATTTGGCCAGCAATCATTCCACGACGAGTTCGATTACTTCGTCTTTCGCATATATCGTGAAGTCATCTCCCTTGTAGACTCGCAATTCGTGATACCCTTCTCGTGAGTCGCTATTTTTCCCTCCACCACAGTCTTCCTCCAATCATCGTAACTCCATCTATTGTAGTCTTCTTGACCTTTTGGTCATCGCCGTGGCCCTCTACATACCTGAGATTGATTTTGGCTGTCATACTTTCTCAAAATTGAGGCAAATGTAACTACTTAATGGCTCGTCGACAGAGACTCGTGCTTCGGCAGGCGAAAACTTCTGGTTGAGCCTGCCGTCCTCTGTCGAACGTCTCTCACTCCCCTGTTGAACGAGGGAGATATAGGTAGTGATAGTCGTACACTCGTTCCATCCTTGGGGAGTTCGAGGGTATGTCCAAGCGGTCAGACGACCCATATCGTGTGCTTCCCAACGGTTCTACGAGACACGAGGGTTATTGGGTGACCTGTGCTCCATCTCAATACTACGTTATTTGTAGACGCTCAGATGTCGTCGAGATAGGACTTCCGTTGCTCCATCTTTTCGTGTTCAGTCATCTGGTTGTAGTGCTTGTCGAGCACGTCGGGTGAGACATCGGCTCGGTCTGCCACGACCTGCTTAGGAACGTCGCTCTTGAGCAGATGCGTGAGACTTCCTTTGCGGACACTATGAGGGCTCCTGCTGTACTCACAGCGACTCGTATAGGAGTAGGAGTACTGCTCGGAGCAAGCGCATTCGTCTCCGTACTCGCAGGGTCTGGTGACGTGATAGACGAGGGCTCGGAGATTGCTCTGACTGATACGCCCGTGTCTGGTGGCGACGAGTGGCCTGCGGTCGTGGTCGTCCGTGACGTCGGGCCTGTTGTGCTCGACCCAGTCCTGTACCACGCCGCACGTCTCCGACGAGAGGGAGACGAGACGTTCGCCCGAGTCTCGGTTCTTGAGCGATGTGCCTTCCTCGGGCCGATGGTGAATCTCCACGTATCCCTCGTCGAAGTCGACGTCCCCTATGTCGATCGAGTGAAGGGCACCCATCCTCAGACCAGTCCGCCACAGCAACAGCGGGATGACGTGCTTGCGCGAGGCATAGTCGAAGCGGTCGAGATAGTTGATGATCTTCTCCGCACGCTCGGCGTCGAGTGTCTCCTCACGGACGTCCTTCTCCGCGTCGAGGGTCGGGAGTACGATACGCTCGTGTAGGTGCTCCTCGACGGCGTCGATGGACTCGCAGAATCGGACGAAGGCACGGAGAGTCGACAGTTGGGTACGGAGGGAGACGGCGTTGAGGTCACCGTCGTCCTTTCGCCACAAGCGATACTCGTAGAGTCTTCGGCCCGTGAGTTCGTTCAGGTTGGTGACGTCCTCCTCGTCACACCAGCGGATGAAGTGCTTGAGACGGTATCTGTGTGCCTGTACAGTCCGGTCAGTCGCGTCGTCCTCCCGTTGTGCGAGGTAGAGGTCGACGGCCTTCGGTGGGTCGATGGGTTCGAGTTCTCGGGTTATCGTCGGATGCTCCGCGAAGGCACGCCGACACTCGGGGAACCGACGTCACCTTATCCGACTTCCCTCGGTCGATTCTTTCGGGATTCCCCAACGCTCAAATAGGGGAGGGCGGATCTTCTCACAACTCGCCTCTCAGTTGACTTGCGCAAAGGAGCGAGCAGAACAGTTTCGGCCGCCTTGATACTACGATTCACCAATACCAATCTTGCGGACTGTAACTGATAGCAAACACTCTCATGATAGACAGTTGGAGAGTGTGACAGCACCCTAAGTGTAAGAGGCTTCGACACAGTGACTCCTCGTCACGTAGCACTGAGGTGATTCAGCTACTATGATACACGTGTGAGATAATCTGTTACCTCGGTGTAGCAGCTCTTGATAGCTGGCGTATCTTGAGAGTGGCTTTGCTGGATTCTATGCTAGCCAAGGAAACCACCTCCCTCGCGTACGTCAAGAAGTATCGTATCCGGGAGTAAAGAATCCGCCGTGACCAGTAGTCACGGCCGCACACGGTCAATATCATCAAGAAACGCCTCCAGCGACGTTCGACTCACATGAGGCATACAGACGATCCGAAGGTGACCGCTGGCAGTGCGAGCGAGCCGCCAGCCGTCCGCCTGAAGGGCCTCTATCGTCGCTGGCTGAACTGCTGCTGTCACCAGTGGAAGCGTCGGAGTAACAACCTCAATTCCGCGATTGGCCAGTTGATCAGCCAGAAAGGTGGTATTGTCCATTTGTCTGTTATACTGCTGGTGATAGCCCGCTGGCCAGAGTTCCTCCATGGCGACGACTGTCCCCGCGACACCTGCCCCGCTCCGGGTGCCTGTGAGTGTCGCCTGTGAAGTAGTCTCCAGATACGGTGTTTCGACGGCTAAGGCGTCAACTGTCGCCTGTTCCCGGGCGAGGAGCCCGCCTGCTGGAATCGGTGCCCTACCGAACTTGTGTGGGTCAATCGCCATCGAATCAATTGGTGCATCGGCGAACGACCACGCATAACCGGTAAACGGCAAAACGAATCCGCCCCATGAGGCGTCGACGTGCATGTGTGCCCCTGCATCATGAGCGATGTCTGTCAGTGCGGGGATCGGATCTACTCGACCATACTCTGTGGTCCCGGCGACGCCAATCACCGCCACCGTGTCTGTATCGATGGCTGCTGTGACGGCGTCAAGATCGGCCCGATAGTCGTCGTCAACTGGCACGATTCACAAGTCGACACCGAGCATCTCGGCCGCCTTGTTCACACTGAAGTGGACACTCGCAGGAGCGACGACGTTCGCTTGACCAGACGCGGTCTCGTCATTCGCTCGGTTACGAGCGGCGTGGATCGCCTGGATATTAGCCTCAGTGCCGCCGCTGGCGATATATCCATGAGGATTTGCTAACCCGGCCACCTCACTCAGACGATTGATCGCTTTTGTTTCCAATTCTGCGATTGCTTGGTAAGTGGCCGGATCCCCGGGATTCGTCGCGAGAAATTCGGCAGCAGCTTCCTGAGCCAGCGGGTGAGGTTCAGTGCACATCGAGGAGAGAACCTTATCGAAGTCCTGCGGTTGAGACCGCCGTATGGACTCCATTACGCCCAATTATTCCCGACGATCATTTATACCTGCGGCGTGAGCCGCAGGATGAATCCGACAACTCGGACGCAATCCACGCCCGACTGCGAGCTGAGAGTTCTCCCCACGAGTTTCAACTGGCAGGCAACTAATCCCGTAGAGAGGAATCAGGCCGGGGACGGAGCGATTCCGCCTCCTCGGACGATG
>JAQCMZ010000363.1 GCA_028274825.1 Haloferacaceae archaeon | reverse complement strand
GAGCCGCCCCGGTTCGGAAGGGCAACGTCGTCTGTGGAAACATCATCCGTCAGAACCAGGATCGGTCTGGTGGGGAGGGTGTTCTTATCGAGAGGCCCAACGAGTTGGCCGCGGTATTGCGCCGGTCCGACGGTAAGGTCTCGATGATGACCCTGTGATACGTGCCGGCGGATGCCTCAAATAGGTCTATTTCAAGCAGAGAGCCCACGGCAAAAAGAAATAAGTCTCATTCCGATATAGTATCATAGTCAGTCTAACTCATATTGGGATTCTATGCCTAGCGTACCCAATATCTGGCATTCTAACCACCTCTGTACCCTGTAAACGAACGAGCGTTTTTATCAGTCTGTAAATATTATCTCTGATTTATAATCCACCCCGCCCTGTAAGCAGCTATGTTCACTGAGGCCGACTCAGCGATCACTGGAGACCGCACAGCAGTCTATACTCGACAGTCCAAGGACCACCAAGAAGAACAACAACAGCGCAACAACGTCGAATCGTGGCTCGAGCAACGTGGCCTGTCTTTCGGTGAGGTTAGGATCTACTCCAACGCGGCATCTGGAGCTGATCGCGAGCGACAAGGATTTCGATCGCTGATGGAGGACGTAGAAGCTAGCGAGATCGACGATCTCGCTGTTTGGGAACTCTCATGGATCGCTCGGGAACCGACGATCGCCGAGGAGTTCTTCGCGTTGCGTGAAGACCAAGACGTCGACATCCACATCACGAACGGAATGATCCTGACGATTCCCTCTGAGTATGGGTCCTTCGCGAGCTTCGGCCTCCACACGGCCCGTCAGGAGCGAGAGCGACTTATCTACCGGACTCAGCAGCTGAGTACCGGACGAAGTCCGGCGTCCGCCACGCGAAGGAACAAGACAAGTGGGTCGGACAGACCCCGACCGAGTTCGTGACTGTCGATGGCTACCTCCGCCCGAATTTCTCGCCGGACTATGAGAACGGCGAGACGAGATACCCGGTCCATTCCAAGCGTCGGCGCGTGCTTGACGACCGTATTCCGATCACCGAGCGGGACGGGCTCGCAATCAGCCAAATCGGCGGCACGGTCTATTGTCTCACGGCTGATGTCGAGTCGTGGGCGTGCCACTACACCCACCTCTTCAGTGGTACCAATAGCACGAGCGAGCCGGTAGTGTTCAGATAAGCTGATTCCATGCGAAGGCGAATGATCGAAGCCAGTCGTCGGCCGTGTCTGCTTTGGCGTGGCTGAAACAGTTTGAGAACGATAAGGTTCGTCGTTTTATCTCACGAAAGATACGTTCGACGCTGTTGCGATTTCCATGCTTTTCGTATCTGAAATCGAGGCCGTGGCGGTGACAGGCGTCTTTCAGCGGTGTCGCACCGTCGATCAGAAACGTGGCGTCCTCGACATCGTGTTTCTCTTGGAGTTCGGTGAAGAACGCGTGAGCGATCACGTTCGTTCTGGTCGGTTCAAGCTTTGTGTGGAGTAAATCGTTCGTATCAGGATCGACCGCGGCGTACAGCCAGTACTGCTCATTGTCGAGTTGGATCACGGTTTCGTCGACCGCAACGTGATCCGGGCATCGACCTGCCTCAGGCTGTAGATCGGCTTTATGAACCCAATTGTGCACGGTGGATCGCGCCCGACTGACACCGAACAGTTCAAGTATAGGAACAGTATTTGAGAGTGATAATCCAGCCAAGTGGAGCTGAATACTGAGCTTCATCAACAGCCGCGGTGTCGCCTCGCGTTCAACAAACGCTAAGTCGATTCGGTCGAAACAGCCGGTGAGGCTCGCGCTTTCGGGCATAGAGCACTCGGAAAACGCGACGCCTCACTCTTCAATCCTTATCTGAACACCGCCCTTTTAATCACGCTATTAGAGCCCGGACATCGAACAGAGATTGACCCAAGTTAACTTCTTACGTGCCAGTCAAAATGAATCCTTCGTCCAACAAGTGAGTGGGAAAATACCTTTGCCCTGCTTCAGGCCTAAGTACGGCTGCAGTTATGGCAGATCAGAAAGAAATCAGCGTGACGGTCGCGGGTAGCGGGCGCTCCTATGACGTGCCCGTTGCCCCGGGAGACCAGCCCGACGACATCCTCTGGGAAGTCGTCGATGATGAAGGCGAGTACGAGCTCCGCCGCGGTAACGACGAGACCCTCGATCCCGATGTCGACATCCACGACGCTGTTGAGGACGGCGAAGCCCTCTACGCCACCACCCAGCCCGTCGTCGGTTAGGCCAACGATCAGTCCGCCCGGATGACGAGACCCGTCCGTGTCGGTATCGGCGACGACCGACTTCACGAGGCTCGATCACTCACAAAACCCACCCCCTCTCTGGGCTTCGCCCACCGGGCCGAATCGGACTCGTATCCGGGGCGTGAGACGAATTCAAGTCAAATCGATGTATCAAAGATCACGACCGCAGGCGCGTCACCGAGAACGATCGCATCCGGCATTAACAGGTATGGCTAACTTCAAGCAGCACCTCCGAAGCGGGTTCATCGCTCACAGCATCGTCGTTTTTTCAGGGGCGCTCGGTGCCTTGGCATTCGAGACTATTGGAGTGACTCTCGTCGCGTACGGTGGTGTGACGCTTCCAGTCTATCTCTTCGGCGCGGTCATCCCAGATATCGACCATCCAGACTCTATCGTTCATCAGACGGTCCAACGGAACCTCCCGCATGCTATTGGGGTCGCCTTGGCAACCGTTCTCTACACCAATGTTGAGTCATCCGTGCGCGTGATCGAAGCGCTCCCCGTCTCCAGTCACCCAGGCTTCTTTGCCGGAGTTGGCGGGACACTGCTTGTACTCGCGGGGTGGTACGCAACTCATCGCTTAATACCACTTCTCCGACCACCACATCGGGGTATGACTCACCGAACACCAATCGGCATCGTCCTCTCGGGTATCGTCGGAGCGATTATCGTGGCGTTTGGAGCGGCGCTATCGCTCCCGAATCCACTCCTGCTTGGAACAGTAGCAGGATGTGCGTGTGTCGTCGGGTTTCTAAGTCATCTTTACCGTGACGACCTCCTATTCGAAGAAGAAAC
>JAQCMZ010000075.1 GCA_028274825.1 Haloferacaceae archaeon | reverse complement strand
GTATCCGCGAATAACAGGGCTCATCCCCATGGCCATTCCGCTGGAAACGCCGACTACGAACGCACAAAACAGTCCCGCAATGATTCTGAAAAATGTCGACACTACGGCGCCAGGATCTGAAGTCCAGATACTGAGGTATCTCACACCAATATCGGTCATCGATGGCATAATGAATGGTGGAGTGGCCATGGCAAACACCTGTAGTCCGAGGAAAAACGCGGCAATCGGGACGAGAGTCCGCACAACCGGCGGCAGTCGGACATTACCAGGCGCTCTCAGCAGACCGATCCCCGGCTTATTAACCATCTGGGTTACAACTCATGGTAGATATCGTCACTAGGTATCTCATCAATCACATCGAGTTCGTTAAATACATTGAGTTGACTCTCGATTGCCTCCTGATGAACGTTGAGCGAGTCCATCGAGAACTCCAATCGACTGCTGCCGAACGCCTCGCGGATCTGCTCTGGGCTGTTTGAAGTCTCACCGACAAGCGTGTCAATAGTGGCATCAAGATCGTCGTTGTACAGGCTCGCAACATCTTGACTCGCCTGGAACAGTCCCTCGACTGCATCGGGATTATTCTCTATCACCTCGTTTTTCACCGCCCACACAAGATGGAATGACTCAGAGTCAAACAAGTTCCGGTATTGCTCTCGGACGTTGATAATCGGCTCAAGGTCGTTGTCTTGAACGACGAATGAACTGAGTGCAGGCTCCCACGAGAGGCCAACAGACGCGTTTCCGGTCACCACTTCCGGTGGAGACCCACCCGGGCCTGGGGCGTTAATCGTCTCTCCGGCGAGTTCCTCGACCGAACTGCCCGTCACCTCCCGAACAGCTGCGTCCGCGACCGCGAAAGAACCGGACCCAAATGGAACTGCGAGTGTCTCGCCCTCGAAATCTTCGACTGACTGGATGCTGGGATCATTGGTCACCCACCACATACTGGAATACGTGAATCCGCCGATGATGCTAAGTTCGACCCCCTCATTGAACCGACTCGCTGCCGCTGATGGGCCGAACGGTAGTGTGTTGTATGTTCCCCCGACGAAATCCCCGTAGTATGCGCTGATCGAGTCGCGAACCAGAGTTTCTATTTCGAATCCGTACTCCTCGTCGAACCCTTCGGTAGATATGAGTGGGGCGATCAGTGATGTCGCGCCCGCCGACAGTCGTGCTGTAGATATCTGTGCCCCGGAGTCACTGTCGTCGCCGCCAAGACAGCCGGCGACAGACGCAGCCGAGAGTGAACCGATTCCAGCGAGTATTTCCCGACGATTGAGCAATTTGTTACTCATAGTACTATGAGAACGGTGTGGATATTTAACAGTCCGATAGCGGCGATTACTCGCAATTCCCCGGAAAACCAGAAATATTGGCCGCAGTCACCGGGTTTACCATTCGTTAATACGAGAATATCCACTTTATCTCTAGCGTGTCTGAGGATGAATCTCATGATACTCTCAATTCGATTCCTGTTTCAGCAATGAACAGGCGTGAAGTACCTCGGAGACAAGCCCTGAGGCTTCACCGTTTGGGGTCTCCACCGTACCTGCAGGCGACGGTAATCTCTCCCCCCGGGAGCTTCCCTCTCGAGTCGGCTGGAATTACCACCCGAAACGGAAGAATCGTGAGGGTCGGGGCCTCTACCAGCCTTGGTTGAAACCCTGTCGCACGCTCACGGAGCGATTATGAGTGGGGCATATTTCCAGACTGTCTCAGTCAATGTCGGATTACAGTCTGTAATCCGTTTCAATCATCGTTATCTGACTGCACTTCTCACACGCAGAATAGCTATCTGATTTTGTCGGCTTCACTCTCGTCAAAGCCCGAGGCACTCGCCGTTACCACCTGTAAATACACAAACAACGAGATGTGATGCTCTTTTTTTGCAGTCCCTCGTCGGCATAATACGGAGGCAGGTGTTTATGCTCGCACGTAACTACATGTTTCTCTGCACAGTTGAGCGTGATTGCGGTCGCCGACCGACTCGCCTGTGTGGCTTCGTCAACAGCCGCGACATCAGATTAATCTTGACCAAACTGTGCCGCGCCGTTGGTTGTCGCAGCTACGACATCAGCACGCCTCGAGCGACCGTCCATGTACGTCTGATGGATGACAGTTCTTCGGGAGTTTTCACCAACTTGCCTAATCGAGAGATGACGGTCTGGGTCACTAGCTAGCGTGAAAAGCGTCTCTTCTTC
>JAQCMZ010000067.1 GCA_028274825.1 Haloferacaceae archaeon | reverse complement strand
CCGGGACCCGCGAGATGTACGACATCGAACTCGCAGGGCCACACGAGTACGTCGTTGGTGGCCTCGTCTCTCACAACACGGTCAACGCGCCGAATAGTTCCACGCTGGCGGACGCGAAGGAGGCGTTCGAGTACATCTACGATCACGGTGGGAAGGGAGTCACCTACTACCGCGACGGGACGCGCTCGAAGCAGGTGTTGACCACCCGCGCACAGAATACCGAATTCTCAGACGAGGACGAAGCCATCGAGACTATCGTGGAGGGAATCAACGAGGTCTTTGACGGCCTAGAGACGTTCCTCGAAAACGACGAGGTGCAACAGCGGCTCGACGCCGAGGTGTCGAAACTGCTCGAGTCGGCCGACCGTGGTCCGTCGTACGCCGACACGCAGCCGCGCCCAGATACGTTGTCTGGCGTCACCCAGCGGGTCGAGACGGGATACGGCAAACTGTACGTCACCGTCAACGAGGATGACGACGGCAAGCCGTTCGAGTTGTTCGCTAATATCGGCCACTCGGGCGGGTACACCAACTCCTTCACCGAGGCGCTGGCGAAAGTGATCTCGACGGCGTTGCGGTCGGGTGTCGACCCGGTCGAGATCGTCGACGAACTCCAGGGGACTCGGTCGCCGAAGGTGGCTTGGGACAAGGGCGAACAAATCCAGTCGATCCCGGATGCTATCGGGACCGCTCTTCAGCGGTACCTCAACGACGATGTCGACAAAGGGATTCCGCAACAGCAGAGTCTGTCTGAGGTCGACAGCGCGTCTGATGCCGACTCGACAGAGGTAGTTAGTCCACGCGAGACGGACGGCGGAACCAAGACAGCCGCGTCTGAGGCGGCTCCTGCTTCTGACAGTCAGACGGCTGCCGCTGCGAACAAATCTGACGATGCGACCAAGGATCTCATCGCTGCTGGTGAATCGCCGGAGTGTCCTGACTGTGGTGGCATGAATCTCCACTACTCTGAGGGCTGCAAGACCTGTCAGACGTGCGGCTGGTCTGAGTGCTAATCGCGGTCGCGACCGCGACCGCGGCCCCGGTCCTGGCCCCGGCCACAATCAGTTGACGCCCTCTCCCGTCTGACAGCCTAGGTTGTCGCTGTTTTATAGATGGAACAGGCGCACTCCCACGTCGTTCACGGCGTGGATACGCGCCGTCACAGCGGCAATTCCCGACCGGGTTTGTTCCAAAACACCGTCTCTGCGAGCGTCGGCGCACTGGGTATGACTCCAGTGTAGCCGAGCGCCCGACAACTGGCGGTTCGAGTGTCCGCCCAGACTGGAAACAGAGTGTGGCCCGATGTGGGAATCACACACCAACCACCGAGCAAATACTCGCAGAGAAAGTCACTCCGAGTCCGTCGAAGTCTGCTGGACTCCCTGTGGCCAACATAACACTGGGTGTCCGAACACGACAGACGAGAGGAGTCCCGGCTCAGATCCCCTCTGTCCTCAGTAACGTCTGCCCGATTACTCATGCTTGAGAGCACTAGGGGTCCGATTGGCTCGTATTGAGATTGCTGTTGATTTCACACTGGCTCAGTTTCTCGTTCGGCTCGAGCCGGCAGTTTCGGGCTCTCGAGTAAGCTCTGTGATCCGGCCGGACGGTGACGAGCGGATCTCGGTCGGCTTGCAGGACCGTGAGACCGTGTTCAGTAGTCTCCGAGGATTGTCTGAGAGAAATCGATATGATCCGCCACGAGGTCGGCGGCTTGCTCGTATGGCGTGGCGTGCTTGAGCGCTGGATTCGACTCGGCAGTCGAGTCAATACTCTCGGCGGCGGCTCTCGGCTGCCCGTCGGGTGCGATTGTGGGCAACGAGACGCCAGCTGCTCGGGCGACGCTCGCGAGAAAGGCCATCCGGGGCTCGTCATTCTCGAAGAGTCCGTGGAGATACGTCCCCAGGACGCGTCCACGCGCCGCACTCCCCGGGCCGACTGGGCGGCTGACATCGGCAGTCGGGTCTGACCGTCCCATGTGGATTTCGTAACCGGTGGCAGTCCCAGTCGCGCCGGCTAGCGGTCCGTCGTCGCCCCCCTCGAGTGGCTTCGTGACTCGCTCAACGTGTTTGTCCGCTCGGAACTCTGTTTCGACAGGCAGCAATCCCAACCCCTCGACCGTGCCGACAGTCTGGCTACTCTCGATCCCGGCGTGAGTGATCCGCTCACCGAGCATCTGGTAGCCACCACACAACCCGACGACTGGACCGTCGAATTCATCGAGTCGTTCGTCCATCCCGCCGTCTTTGAGCGCGCGCAAATCGCCGACTGTGTTTTTCGACCCCGGTAACACGACGGCATCGGCGTCTGCCAGCGATGAGTCTGGCTGGACATACGCCACCCGAACCCCGGGTTCGCGGGCGATTGGCTCTAGATCGGTGAAATTCGAGATCCGTGGGAGACGGGGAACCGCTATCGTCACCGTTTCTGGGGCTGGGACTTCATTGCTGTCGCCTATCACTCGCCGACTGTCGGCATCGGGGAGTGAGATGCTGTCTTCCTCTGGCAGTCCGGGGTCGTCGTGTGGGATCACCCCGATGATCGGAACGTCCGTGCGTGACTCGATTTCTTCGATCCCCGGATCGAGTAGCGATTCGTCACCACGAAATTTCGTGATCACGGCCCCGTCGACCCGGGTGCGGATCTCCGGAGGCATCAACTCCAGTGTGCCGTACAGGCTCGCGAATGCGCCACCACGCTCGATATCGACGGCAATGAGAATATGAGCCTCGGAAATCCGTGCGGCTTCGACGTTCGCCAGGTCTCTGTCGTGGAGATTGATCTCGGCGACACTCCCGGCCCCCTCGAGCACAACGATTTCATGTTCGTCTGCGAGTCGTTGGTATGCCCGTTCGGCCGCGTCTCGGGCGCGCTCCCAGTGGGACTCGTAGTACTCGTCGGCAGCAAAGTGACCAACACTCTCGCCTTGAACGACGAGCTGGCTCTGGCCGTCACCACTCGGCTTCAGAAGAACGGGATTCATATCCGTCGTCGGGACGACTCCGGCAGCCTGTGCTTGGACGTACTGTGAGACACCGAGTTCTCCCCAGTCACCGCCGGGTGTGAGCGCGACTCTGGCGTTGTTACTCATGTTCTGTGCCTTGTACGGCGCCACCGACATACCGCGATTCGCGAGATAGCGGCACAGCCCCGCGGCGATGGTGCTCTTGCCGACGTGACTCGCGGTCCCGGCGACCAACACCGCCGGCGTCATCAGTACTCCGTCCCCAGCCGGGCTCGCTGTCCGGAATCAAACGGGTGTTTTTCCTTGCTGACGTGGCTGATCAGATCCGCCTGCTCGAGGATATACTCCGGCTCCTCGTGACCACCGGTGAGCACGAGTTCCAATCCCTCTGGTTTCGACTCGACGAGATCGACGGCAGCCGCGGGCTCGATCAGGTCGCGATTCGCGGCATACAGAATCTCGTCGATAATCAGCATATGCATCCCCGCCTCCGGCTTGCCGTCCAGTGGAATCGGTGCCGAAAGATCGGCCTCAGCGGCAGCCGCGAGAAGCTCTTGAGCCCGGGTGAGAGCACCTTGTGCTTGTGCCGCGTGTTCATCGTCATCGGAGCCGTCGAGAAGGCCGTGCCACCCGTAGTGACCGCCATTCTCGTAACTGAATCCTGGAATAGCCGTGATCGCATTATACTCTCCACGGGTCGCTTCTACGCTCGCAGCGCCGCCTTTCATGAATTGGAGCATATGCACCCGGAACCCGTGGCCCGCCGCCCGATACCCCATCCCCATCGCGGCTGTCGATTTCCCCTTTCCATCCCCCCACCACGCCGACACAAGTCCGAACTGTTCGGGCGCTGACGGCTCAATTGGCTCAGCCGTCGGTCGCTCACCCTCGCCGGGCGTCTGTGCGAGTTGGTTGGCGTCTGCCGCCGTCGTATCGGTATCGTCGCCGTGGATTGACTCGTCCGTTTCATCTCTGTCGTCTGTTCCAACCATCGATATATGAGTTCAAGAGTTCCCCACCAATCCATCCGTCGCCGAGCACACCCACAGACGGTCTGGTGTCTGCAGACCAGCGGAGCCACGCTGGAGAAACTCGCGTTCCTGCCCAGCCGGTTGGTTTGTAGTCGGCTTACAGAAATTCAAGGAGAAAGCCCGCGACTTCAGTCGTGGGAGGATGTCAAAGGTTGGTGAAGTGAGTGTCCCAGGGCATGTCCCGAGTCTGCAAACAACAGACACGGTCATTCGGTTGAGTGACTTCTGGTCTGGAATATCGAAAGACTCCATCATACGGAGTGAACTCGCTGATTCTACTGGGGTTGTTTGGATTCGACCATATTCTCTATCAGGTCGGGTCGAGACGGTGGTTTCTGTTGGCAGTCTCAGGCGTAGCCGGTCCAGTGGTTACGGCAAGAACACCTCTGCACGTCGCCGCGTCGTCACACCGTGTTCCGCTGTCTCGACCGAGTCAGGCGGAGATTCGTCGGCGTATCGTGACTGGAAACTGGCCCAGATGGCGTCCCGGACGCACGCACGAGCCGCGGCTCCAACGGTAGTAGAGCTTCCAGTGAATGGTGTCGATTCACCGGCGGGGTCGGTAGCGACAATCACTGCGTCAGAGGTGGTGCCCGGGACGCCGATTGCCGAAAGCACTGTCGCTGCTTTCGCCTCCGCGATCACCGTGAGTAAGTTCGCCCGTGCAGCAGCCGTCAGAGACCGTGTCGTTCCGACGATGATATTCACCGTCCCGTGTCTCGGCCGCGTGGCCGGGTCATCACCGTCCACGACATCCGCGCCCACCGGATCGAGAGCCCCATCGTGAACGCCCGGTTCAACGTCGTCTCCCGACGGGTCCATCGGGAGGGCGGCAGGATTCGAGAGTCCAACTGTGGCGTATCCCACGACAGGCCCGAGGCGAGCCCCTCGCAGGTGCCGCATTCCAACGCCCGTGAGTAGCGTTGGGCCTTCTTTCGTGAAGCCGGCATCTCGACGGCGTTCGCTAGCGTAACTGTGAATGTCGGTTCGATCCCATCCGTGAGGGACCGTCATATTGTACGCCACGTCACCGCGACTGGTGCCACCGTCCCAGCCTGTCGAGAGCCACCGCGTATCCGGCCGTGACAACTGCAACACGTCGTCGGTAACTCTCGCTTCAAACACTCTCGAGCACCTCTATCAACCGATTGTTTTCTGCCTGCAGACGGACGGCGACGCGAACATGTGAGTCCAGCCCCCGAAACGTCGTGGCGTCACGGATGGCGATCCCCTTCTCTCGGGCGCGGGCGACCACGACGTTTACATCCCGCTCGCCAACATCTATCAAGAGGTAGGGAGCGCCGGAATCGTGGAGCCGATATCTCTCGGTGAGTCGGTCGGCCATCCGGGTTCGTTCGCGGCGCACTCTCTCGCGGGTGTGGTCAATGAAGTCTGCTTGTTGGAGGCAAAACTCCGCGGCCGCGAGTGCTGGCGCGCTCAGATTCCAGGGCCGCCGCGCCGTCGTCAGCGCCTCGCGGAGTCGACCCGTCGCGACTGTAAACCCTGACCGAAGTCCCGGGAGCCCGAATAACTTTGTCAGCGCCCTGGCGACGACGACTCCCTCGGTGCCGGCAACGGACTGTTGATGAGTGAACCCGAGGAATGCCTCGTCAATCAGCAGTGTGGTGTCGGTCTCCCGACACCGATCCGCGAACGACAAGATTGCCTGTCGGTCGTGAAGGGTGCCCGTCGGGTTGTTTGGATTGCAGACGATAGCGACGGCGTGAGCTTCCGGATTGGCGGTGAGGATATCTGTCTCGGAGACGAGTTCTGCGTGACCGCCCTGTAACCGCACTTCTCGGGCGTATTCCGCAAAACTCGGGGACGGCACCAGCACCGAATCGCCTGCGTTGATGAGAAGGTCGATAACCCGCCTGACGGCCGCGAGGCCGCCTGGTGTGGGGATCACCTGCTCTGGGTCACAGTCGACATAGTCGGCAGCCAGATCCCGGAATTTGGTGGGGGGTTCGGTGGGATATCCTCGTATGCGGTCGAATGCCTCTCGGTAGACTCGCTCGATACCCTCCGGAACCCGCGGATTCGTGTTCGCGCTGAAGTCGATAAGAGAGCTGTCGTCACTACTTCCGTGTGGCTCTCGGCCGGTGGTGAGCACGTCGTCAAGATTCATCGATAGATAACTTCTCCGCGATCCGTGCGTCTTCGTGTCGATTAACATTCACCGCCAGTCGTGTGTCGTATGTCACGTATCGCTGCGGTATTCGGGTGTGGTTCAGCCTTTGGCCTACGATATTAATCCCTGTGGGCGCGAGTTCGACACCCTCGACACGTTCACTCGTGTCGACGCTCACACCGAGGTGGCGTTTCAGCGTAGCGGGGACGTACGCAGTCAGCGACCCACCAGTGTGAGCCTTGACGACCCTATC
>JAQCMZ010000062.1 GCA_028274825.1 Haloferacaceae archaeon | reverse complement strand
GACGGCCCCGTCTGCAGTCCGGGCGCCCATGAACACGCGTTTTCTGCTGAACCGGTCGTCCTCCTCCAGCGTTTCAAACAGCGTGTTCTCGCTGCTATAGTACCCCCCGGGAGAATTATAGGAGCCATACGGGTCTCTCCCGTAGTTTTTTGCAAATCCCGTCTCCGTCGAGAGGACCTGCGTATCGGGGTAGAGTTCGCGCCACTGCTCCCAAGTCGTCCACACGAGTCTGAACTCCCGTAACGATCTGGTTCCGGGGGCCGAATTCCATCGCCCGGGTATCGACGTGGCGAGAATTTGGGGCCACCAGGCCTCAGTAGCCCGGTCGTACATGATGAGATTGTTGTTGATCAGACGCCCGGAGACGCCGAACGTCGTTTCCCCACGCTCGAACCCTTGGACGGTTCCAGTGAGTGGACAGTACGTCACTGTGACAGGGAGGTCACCGAGACGGTCGTTGACGATCTCGTGTTGAACGAGAATCTTCTGTGGGTATGCTTTGATCTCACCGTTCAGTGCGACACCAAACACTGGATCACCGGGATCGAGGAAGTCGGTGCCGTCAACTCCGATGAATGAAGGCTCGTCGATAGATGGAATACCGTCTTTAGGCGGACCACCCGAAACCGCGAGAGATTCGAATTCGCTGGGTTCCCTCTGGAGTGTCAGTGTTTCTGTGGCAGTCGGGGCGACTCCGTCGGTGATCGGCGTCGATTCGGTGGCACTAGACTCTGCTGCCGTGGCCGGCTCTTCCTCTGAGCCAGGGTCTACGCCGCTGGTACACCCCGCGAGTGCACCGAGACCGACTATCGTCATGAGGCGTCGTCGAGTAGCTTCCATGAGTGATCAATACGGGTGAGATTGGATTAACGCTTGAGCGATAGTGTAGCTCGTTCACACATGCCAATTACCTATCTGTTATTATCTCTCATGTTGAATCAAAATAACAGCGTGACGCAAGCGAGTGATTCTTCGAGCAGTTCGAATCGGGATTCAACCGACCTGTCTCGGGTCTGTCGGCCACGCGGGTGTGGCACACGTCGAGTTGACCATCACGTGGGGTTGCGCGAGCGAAGCGAGTAGAGTAGGATAGGACAAACTGGGCAGCGAACTTCACAGCGGGAACAGCGCGGAAGCCCACGGCTTGAGCCGTGGGAGGAAGCGCGTAATCGGTATGAGACTTCAACAAAGAGTATGACATACGTCTCACAGGCCCAGAAGCGGCCGGTGAGACGGGCAGTCTGTCAGGCTTAAAGTTGGGGATACTGAACGAGTCCCTCTGACTTCCCTGCTGGAAGCCGCCTGAGAAAGCCCGGGTTTCGAAAGAGAAGGGTGTGGGGCTTTCCGCTCGTGGAGCACGACACTTGCGAGTCCACCGACAAGCCTACCTGTTTACGCGTGGGGAGCTGACGAGTTCGAGTGTCCATTTAATCTCTGCTGGATTGTGGGAATTTCAAGGCTGAAACCCCGCCAGGGCGGGGAGGATGTTAATAACGAGAACTAGTTCCCGTCTTCGAAAGCGTTCACAGCCTCGACACTACTCTCAAACCGGTTACACCTCGTCAGTGGAGTCGGCAGCTGTCTCGTTAATTCGATTCTGTGCAGTCTCTCGGCGACGCCAACAGCGCCCAAAGAGACCTTGCTCAATCTGAACGTAGCTTCGTGTCGCTCAGTCCGTCCCTATCGCTGGCTGTGTCGCCAAGTACCGTCGGGTGCCGTCATGGACTCGATTAGGACGACGCCAGACACGTGTGTGCCGACTCCGAGTCTGAGCCACCTCGTTCATGATACCGGATTCACTCTCCGAGTCAGGTTACGGTGGATCAACAGTCACACGAGCGTGCGGCTGTCTCATTTTTTGTGTCGAGAAGCAACCTTTAGATAACAGTAACAACTCCGATAATATGTATGTCAGAAGCACAAGCAGTCAGTAAGAATACGGGAGTCGGACGGAACTTGACGGCGTTCCAGCAGAACATTCTCGCGATACTCGCCGAAGAACCGATGTACGGGCTCGCGATCAAACGCGAACTGGAGTCTTACTACGGGTCGGAGGTCAATCACGGCCGACTGTACCCGAATCTCGACGATCTCGTCGGGATGGGACTCGTCGAGAAAAGTGAACTCGACAAGCGAACCAACCAGTACGAACTCACCGAGGAAGGCAGGAAAGCGGTCCTCACCCGACTCGAGTGGGTCTTGTCGAAGTACGTCACCGACGACAGTCGCGCCAGTGACGTTGCGGGTCTGATTGACGCGCAGAGCAAGTAGTATCGGCACGTTCCGACGATACTAGAGAGCACGACTCACCGAAATCCGCACGTGAATCGAAATTGGGACCGACAGACAAGATGACGTGACAGACACAGCCGAACTCACGAATGGCATGACTGATCGGTGCTGTGTACTGAGAACTGGAAAAAAACCTGTGACTGTTGGGTGAAGAATCGCCATGCACACGCTGAAACCCCGGTGTTTCAGTGACTACGTGGAACAATCCGTTTTGCGACTCTTTTTGACACTGCGGGTGACGACAGGTCTCAACGAACAGCGGGCGCACATGAGTATCGACTTTTCTCAGAAAACAGGGCGTCTGCGCTTGTTCCCACGAAACCGTGGGCGTCTGCGCTGGTACCGCTGTGAGTGAGAAACACACTCCGTCACGGGCGGGTGGAGAACGTGTCGAGCGAGGAGTTTAGTTGGTGTCGGATCTGGAGGCCCGTGTGGAACCGGTCGAGAATGGCTGACTGGTGGGTCGAACACGCGAGGACGACCAGTCCACCGTTTTCGACGGGAATGATTGGTTGTTGTATCGAGTGGGCTGCGTGGCGGCAGCCTGGACAGTGCACTCCGCCGGCCGGCCGATGAGTGAGCAGGTCCGCGTCCTGTTCGGTAGTGAGGTCACACAGAGAAGTGAACTGTTGAAGATGCTCATCACACCCGACGAGCGGGATCGTTAGCTGGTCCAGAAGCAGGAACGAAACGCTTTCTCTTCCTGGTGACTCAAGAGCAGATTCACACGCGCGACACTGAATCGCGTGATGCCCGTCGTGAGACTCCGTCGGTGACTGGAGAGAGTCTTTTGTGTCCATAGTTAATCTGTGATTTCAACACCAGTTGTTGGCAACCCGACATTCGGTGTTCCTGCCGGCACGCACGAACTGGTATGCAAGGTAGGGTTTCTGCAGGTTCGGTTATAAATGCTGATCACGTTTCCAACTATTCATAAGAGAGCGAGGCGGGTAAATGCCGGGAATGGGCCCTGAGATGAGCGGGGAGACCGTCGTATGAACAGACACTCGTTGCGCGAACGGCCAGAGCGACTCGATTCCGAGACGGGCTCTCCATCCGCACGGGCGATACAGGGTGACTACCCGGGGGTTGAGTGGATTCATCGAGTGTATCCGGGGTAGGGCGGGTGGATTTTCAGAGACCCGCAGCCGAGTGAAAACCTCTCAGAATACAGGAAATACTAAATATGTAGGACAGACGAGACACTTATTCAACGACCGACAGAGAAATTCGGGGAACTGCTGAAAGACCCTGAAACACGGTGGGGCGTCATCACATCATACGTCACATACGGATTGAACGTGGTCTTTCTCGGGTTGTACATCTTCGGAACGTTCGGATACGCGGACCAGTACGCCTCAATCTTGCCCTCGATCGAATTCGGGTTGGCGCTGTTTTCCTTGTTCGAAGACGTCTCACGAATCGATTACACCGTTTGACATCCTCCTCCGCGTTCACGCGGCCGAATCCCACGCCACCGCTGAATTGGGAGTGTCAGGTGTCCAGACTGTCACGCGAGCACACCGTTGGAATCGGTGTGGAACCGGGCGACGGGCAGTCTCTTGGGAGTGGCCACCCTGGGACTCCTCTCGTCTGTCGGACTCGGATTCCCCGTGTTGTGTTGGCCACAGGGAGTCCGGCAGACTGCGACAGACTCGGAGTGGCTTCCTCTGCAACTGTTCGCCCCCGGTGGTTGGTGTGTGATTCCCACATCGGGCCACACCCTGCCCTGTTTCCAGTGTGGGCGGACACTCGAACCGCTGTTGGCCGCTCGGCTACACTGGGATCGTCCCCAGTGCGCCGACACACAGAGAGACGACAGTGTGGAGTAAAACCAGTCCGCAATTGGCGCTGTGACGGCGCGTATCCACGCCGTGAACGGCGTGGGAGTGCGCCTGTTCAGCCTATGATGAAGATGTCGATATAGATGTACCTGAAGTGGAGTACCCCAGCCCGAGGCCGGTGCCTCCCAGTAGACGGAAAGCAGAAGCAGAAAGCGAATAGCCGAAGACTGTTTTTGCAGGAAGTCACTCTACTCCGGCTCGGTGAGACCGTCAGCCCGAGTATCGTGATTTGCAAGTCTCGACGATACCAACTCCTTGGAACCTGGGGACGACGAGTACCTGATTACACACAGGTCACGGACACGAGATGTGTCCGGGTGGAACTTCAAGCCGACTCCTCACAGTGGAGATCAACGGCCTGACACTCGCCCGTGATGCTGTGTGGTTGTGAACTACACTACCCTACTCACTCACCGCTTTCGCGGTTCGTTCCGTGAGGATGGGGGCTGAGCGCCTGCGAACTACTAATCTAACGCAGACTCCACAGATCGGTTACAAATCGACTGGACAGCCGTTGACCATTCCGCCACGCATTCCATCCGCAAGCCAGTGGATCGATAGTGTGATAACGACGAGAGCGAGTAGCGCAAACTCTAATCCGTCGAGTGGCAGCAACAACACCGAGGTTGAAACGCCGAACACTCCGAGGATGCCAAGGAAGACTGCAGATCCACATGCGGCACACCCAGCGCCGAGCGTTCCGAACACGACACCCAACACACTCGCACTGCCACCGGCAACCGTGAGGTCGTGTTGGCGAAGGTGGTATCCAGCCATCGCGACGTTGATGCCTGTGAGTGCCGAAACTCCACTCAACAGTATTCCGCTCAACAGTCCAAAAGATGTTCCAACGAATGGATACAATTCAATAAGGATCGTCACTCGGTCAGCCAGCGGAAGCGCCCCTCCGATGATGAGGTCGGTAGCTAGTTGTACATTGAGCGACGTGACGAACAGGGTGAGTGCGGCGACTGCTGCGATACTGGCACCAATCGCGTAGGATGGAATCGTGAGCACAAGTCGGACTGTCCGTCCCATGAGACGCCAGTCCTCGCGACTCGTCGGCAGGCGTGTCTGAAGTGACCGAACTCGGTTCACACTACTCTTCTCCAAGTGCCGTTGCAATCACGTCGTAACTGACACTCCCTGTCGCCGTTGTCACGTGCTGTCCGTCGCGAAAGAGGAGAATTGACGGTGTCGTCCCGTTCAGGCCTGCCCCCTCAGCGGCAGTCACGTCCGCTGTGACAGCATCATCATATGCCTCTGACTCAATATCACTGATGATTCCACTCGGAGTAAGTTCGGTGTTTGATCGTAGAAACGTTCGTGTTCTCGTGAGAATGTTCTCGGGAGTGAAGTCGTCCTGCATATCGTAATAGTAATCCTGCAACTTCCAGTGAGCCGTTTTTGACCGGTCGTGTGTCGCCTCTAACGCTTGTGTCGCGGGGTCTCCCCAGGGATACACGACTGGGTAATTGCGGAGTACATATGCGGCTTTGCGAGGTGCGACGAGTTGGCTGGTGATCTCTGGGACAGTTGATCGATTGAATGCTCGACACCGCGAACAGGACGGATCTTTGAACGCGATGATCGTGTGCTGAGAGGTATCGAGATTTCCCAACCGTGGCTGGGCAGCGAGATTCGTCGCTGCGGGGTGTGACTCGAGTGATTGACCACTGCTTGACTCTATGCCGCTGGAAGAATCAGTCTCAGCAGTCCCGCCGAGACATCCAGCGAGAGAGGTTGTCGCCACACTCGCACTCGTGAGGAACGTCCGTCGGTTCATATACGATTACACGTCCGCGCTCTGATGTCCGTTGTCATCGTGTAGTCAGTCACTGCACAGGCTAGCCGGATATACTTGCATCCTGCGGCATCGTCGATTGATCCGCCCGCTCACGAGAGGATGAGGAATATCCCCAGCGAAGTCACCTCCCCGATACCGAGCATCAACAAAATAATTCGACTGGTGAGTGTGTCCAGTTTTTTCTCAGGGATCGCCTTGGGGTTGAACAACCCCGAGAATATCCCACCGCCGAGACCTGCGAGCGCGACAGAGACCCCCACCTATCAGCACCCACACAACACCTAATTCAATGAGCGCGGTCTGAGTCACCAAGAGACTCATCACAGCATCGAGAGCCGGAATCCTGCCCGACGACTCATACTGAATTCGTCCCACTGCGACGAGGGTACTGGGTGGGCGACTTGTGGGAAGCCGGTCGTTGACCCACTCGGAATTACACGGCCCCCAGATCTCGCTCGGTGAGGCGGATCCGACACAATCATACCTGAACTACCTCGGGGTCACGGTTGCCCTGAGGCGTCGCCGTGGCAGCACGGTCCCCGATAGGCGAATCGCTCTCGTCGACCGTCCCCGTGAGGAATTGGCCCGGCGTGGTCACCGTCTCATACGGATGGTTTCGAATTGACACCGACATCTCTCACGCACGAGCGGATCTCGTCGGCAATCTCGACATGCTCAGAGTGTATACACCACTGGAGCAATTGTAGCGATTCAACGAGCCGGTGACTGGGCCGGGTGAACAGGGCGTTGCCATCGGCTGCGTAGACGGCTCCGTTTGCTACCGCTGTCAGGTCTTGCCATCCGTCGTATTCACGAAGGTCATCGACGGCGGCTGCTGCTCGGTCACCGTCGAACCCGCAGGGGGCGACGAGGAGTACCTTGGGATCGTATCGTGTGATACTGCTCCATCTGATGGGCTCTGATGCGTGTTCCGGCTGGAAAGAAGCGTCACCACCGGCTCGCTCGATCATTTCGGTGACCCAGTGGCCCGCCCGGAGTGGCGGGTCAGTCCAGTCGAGTACAGCTGTTCGGGGCCGTCTGCGTGACTCGAGAGCTGCCTTTGCACGGGTGTTGACTCGCTCGACTATCGTCGTCAGTTGCATCCTGAGCGTCTCTGCGGCAGCGGATTCGTCGATTGCATCTCCAATCCGAGTGATATCATCAAGCACGTCTGTGAACGAGTGCGGATCAAGCGTCAACACCGCCGGCTCTGAGTCGAGATGTGTCACTGCCTCCTGGACTTGACTGCTGTCGACTGCACAGATGTCACACGTTGCCTGGGTGATGACAAGATCCGGCTCTAGTGCAGCGAGTCGATCAACGTCGAGATCATAGACTGCACCGCTGACAGACTGCATCTGGGCGTCAATCTCACCGGCTGAGCGGTTCTCATACTCGACTCCCGTCGAGGTGACCGCTGGAATCTCACTGACGGCCGGCGGATGATCACAGCTGTGTGAGACGCCGACTGGGTCAACGCCCAGCACGAACAGCACTTCCGTACAAGACGGAAGCAGGGAGACAACACGCATACACAATCATTGGGAGCGACAGATGAAAGACTCCGCTGCCAGCGGGCGGGCGGAATCTGCGCTGTAATGTAATTTCACACGCATTCGGTAATTTACGTCGCTGAGAATATTGGGTACTGATGCGTATCATGCTCAATCTGTCCCCGGTTCGGTGCCATCCTCGTTCAGTATTTCGCGTCGTCAGGTTTTGAGCTGGCATTTTATTTACTCACCGTCGCCAAGTTGCCTCGACCGAGACATGATTAGCCAATCAGTATGATCTGTGCTCCTCGGTAGTGAGTCCACCTGTGGACGTCTATTGAGTTCTCCGGAGAGTTCCCGATGATTTCGACTGGAGATTTCCCGCCTCGGATACCTGACTGGAAATGCCACGTCACTGCTGGTCGCGCTGTGAATCGGTGGTCCGATCCGGTCCGCTCTCGACGAACGTCACGAAAGGCTTGACAGGCCAGCACACTAGTGAATCCTGCGGCGGGGCGACTGTAACGAGAAGGCGGTTCGGATCGAGCTGATTATTCCGTCTGGGGAGTCCTCGTTGGCCCGCCAATCTGCGATGAGTTCCTCGACACCGTCCAACATGGTCTCCACTCGGCGTCTGATTTCCTCGCGGACTTCCCAAACCACGTCCATATCCGTTGTGTCCGGGTGTTTGAGATCCCAGTTCGATGATTCGACGCCGTACCGTGCGGGGTCAATCTTCATGATGGAACAGCTCATGATGACCAGGTAGTCGGTGGTGTTGAAATCCTTGAGGGCAGCGACATACGCGGAAGTGTAGTCTGCGATATCGATCCCGACCTTGGCCATCGCCTCCACGATGTTGTCGTGTACCGTCTTCTTCAGGGCTGTCCCACGCGAGTGAATTTCGATCAGCCCCTGTTGTGACAACTGCGCTCGCGCTCTGCGAACGCGGATGTGAACGGTGCGGAGAATAGTCGTCAACAAGGACTCCCGAGTCTCGCCTGCGATGGCGGTGAGAGGGATAACGGCTGGGTGGCACAGCCACCGGTTCACCTGTTCGACCGTCGTGAGGGCTGGTTCGCCCCACGAGAACAAGTTGCTACCCGCGAATCTACATCTCCCAATTCCGCGGTGCCGTGGGATGCCCGCGTCGCCAGACGGCGTCTGGCGGGCAGTCACGCGCAGCGTGACGACGTCTTCAGCCGCGGGAGGATGTTAATCATAGAAATTCTCATGAATCCTGGTTTTCGCTTCTGTCAGTTGTTGAAGAGTCTTCATCACCGTGAGATTGGGATGTGTCGTGGTCGTGATCGTGGTCATGATCGTGATCGTGACCGTTGGCGTGACTGTGGCTGTGATCTCCATCGACAAATTCGGATGCATCTCGATCTCCCGCAGCAAACTCACGGATTCGATCTCGAACCGCGTCGGTATCGACGAATTCCTCTTCGATCACGAGCCGCTCCAACGCCCGAAGCCACTGTTTGTAGTACACGGACTCTGAACTACCGGTGTCTCCATCAGCGGGACTCTCAATTTCACGAACCAGCCGCTCTTGGAACTCCTGCCACGAGTACTCACCTCTGTAGTGATCAGAGAGAGCGACTGCAATCGCGAACGATCGAGCCTGCCATGGTGCCTCGAAAGTCGGCTCCTGATCGCCCTGGAGTGTGACCCGGTGAGAACTTTCCGAACTGGCTTCCTCGTCAGTCATACCAGCCGATCGACTCCAATCATGGAGTCACGAGTAACATAATCAACGAGTTCGTCTTCATCGAGCCCTTCAGTTTCCGGTGGACGTTGTGGCAACACGAAATACCGTAGCTCCGATGTGCTATCCCAGACATTGATTGTAGTATCCGAATCGAGCTCGACAGCGAACTCTTCAGTGAGTATCTCCCGGGGCTCGCGGACGATTCGCGATCGGTACTCGGCGGACTTGTACCACGTCGGAGGAAGCCCGAGAATTGCCCACGGATAGCACGAACAGAGCGTGCAGACGACGACATTGTGGGTATCAGGCGCGTTTTCTAGCACTTCGATCTCCATTATATCGCCGTTGATCTGGACATCGAGTTCCTCGATTGCGGGGAGTGCATCCTCGAGTAACCGTTCGCGGAATAGTTCGTCAATCCAAGCTCTCGCGACGATTTTCGCACCGTTAAGCGGTCCAATCTCATCTTCATAAGTGGCCACAATGTCGTCGACTGCGTCGGTTGACAGCAAGCCTTCTTCGATCAGCAGTGACTGAAGTGCCCGTGCCCGTGGTTCAGGATCATACTCGTCCGACAGGCTTGCGACAGTTCGATTAACAGACGGCCGGCTAGTCTGATCACGCGACGGTGAATCATTTTCGTTCATTCGTCGATCTCCTCCAGATAGCTTTCCCAGAGTTCAGCATGAATAATACCACCATCACTGTCGCGATCTGGCCAGAGTTCATTGAGTTCGAAGGCGATGTTATATACCGGTTTAGCACCGCCCTGTCCGTGGGCGTGAGCGTCTGGTAGGGTATGAGTGCCACGGTGGCTGACGATCGTCCCGCGGGCGCCGCGAACATAGCCTGGACAACGAGTATGACCTTGGGGGTGTTCGCGGTGGACTCGTACCTGATCGTCTGTCTCGAATGCTGGTTGTTTCCTATCCCTCCAGACGTCGTATGCGTCGATCACACCGTCCAATATCTCGTCAAACCGATCAGGATCGTTCCGCTGGGGTACCTCTGCGTCTCCTGTCGCGATTGCTTCTGTTCTGTCGCGGAGTTTCTGAGGCGAAATAACTCCTTTTTCAACCGCTAACGTCGAGGCAGCCATTAGCCACCGATCGTAGTATGCTACGTTTAGATGACGGTCCGGGGTTAGTCGCTCGATAGCGTGGCGGAATTCGTCCATGTTGTGAACACCAGACCCGAGCGTACAGATAGCGGCGCTGTGTGCAAGCTTTTCCCACTCTTCGTGATAGCCAACCACATCATCAACGGGGTCCACCGCCGCGAACCCCTGCATACCTCCAACATCGTGGATTCCGTCCATGCCAAGAAGTAACATGATGTATCTCTTATATGCATCGACTCTGGACTTAGAATCATGTGAAGATTCTCGAGAGGGTCTCACAGCGGTACCAGCGCAGACGCCCACGGCATCGTGAGAACGAGCGCAGACGGCGTGGTTTCTGAGAAACGTATATACAGGCGTCCAGCCGGGCCACACGTGTGTGACTGGCGGGGCGACTGTCAGCCGCCCTCTGATGCGGAGGGTGGTGTCCCGTGCGAGCCAACTACCCTCACCGTGACACTCTCACGGGAGGGGCTGGCCCCGAGCCACGTCCACTCGCACGCTCACGAATGTACTCGTGGGGAGCTGACAGCCAGTATAGACACGCCCATAGAGGAGACGTCGCCAGATGAATTCGGCCCTCTGCGTTGTTTTCGCTCGTGTCAGAGCCCCACTCCTTCAGTTCTACGGGTGGTTCAAGACGTGTGTCTTGGGGCTCGTTCCTGGGAGAGTTCACGTGAGCAATCCGGGAGCAACTGCATGGCAGACATCGAAATCATACATTCCCGTGGAACGTGGTTCGTGACGGCTTCGACATCTCCTCATCATGAAAGAGTACAATTCTCTCGAGGGAGTTCTCACGATCGCCTTGCTCAGTTTGCAGAAAATGACTGTAACTTCGGGGACTCGACTGTATCCGTCGAGTCTTCACAGGGCGGTACTACAAGACACTCAATCGGAGTCTGAGAGAATACCGACGTGGTGTTTCTCGACTCCTAGTCCGATCTCGTTCGGGCGGCGAATCGGCTGTCGGATTTTCAATCTCGATGTCTCTCGATGGCTATTTACTCAATATATGCTGTTTTTTCATCCCAAATAGGATTTTTATGTCCAGAAAAGTAATAAGTATACGTGAAAGCACACAGTTACACACTCACAGACTCGGTCGCTGGTTTCGAAGAAGGAGAAATCCTGGATGTCACCGCACGATTCGGGGATTGGCACACATACGAGTTGAAACTCGAGCCGAAATCGCCCAGATACCGGTCATCCCCTGTCGTTGTAACGGAGACATCCGGGTTCAGCGAGTCAGAAATTCTCGACGAGACGGCCCGGATTGGAGACTGGCACGAGCACGACCTGAAGTTCGACCCTCGCGATACGAGCGACGAGCAGACGTCGTCCGGCCGCGTCGAACTCACGATCGACGAATTCGAGCGCATCGCGGAACCTATCGAAGCGACTGGCTGACCGCCAGACGATGTCCCCCTGCCGCACAGAGATACTCTGTTAGCAAGCCACTACTGAAACAGTGCCTGTGCTGATGAACTACCTAACCGAGCGTCGCGGGTCTTCCCGCGACTGCTGTCGTGGATTCTCTCACTCGATATGCTGCTGTGCTGGATGGCGACTCGTAGACCGCGGTGAGACAAGATCTCGAGAGCGGTGCGACGAGCCACTCACGAGCCGACTCACTCTCTGATTAGCGTGGCCGACACCGCTATTCGCCAATACACGATACACTACAGGCAGGACAGGCCGAGTGCCTGGGGCCGTTCGAAACTCTGTGATTTCCGTGCTGACGGGACCCGACGGTTCTCGAACCACGTGACACCGCGGCAGTTCACAATCCCAGTCACGAGATGTCGCAGTCAGACCAGCCGACAGTAGCACGGTCAATTTCCCGTATTCGTTGTCTCCTGTGGCAACAGCCATAGTGGTTCACAGAAGCGTCGGCTGGTCTAGGTAGTAGAAATGAGAGCGACGCGTGCCTCAGCTGGAGACTCGTCTCAGTCTACCGAAACAGGTCATTGACTTCCTCCCCGCCCCAAAAAGTGGGGCTTTCAGAATCTACAGCCAGTATCCTCACAAAAAAACGCTGCTGGTTCGCGATCTCGGGTCTAACGGAAAGGGAAATTATATTATCGTGTACGCTCATTACATATTACCAGAGTATGGTTAGGGCAATTGACGATAGTGAGACCTACACTAAATCTATTCTAGATTCCTCCGACGAGAAACCCCGCGAGCTGAATTGGGAGCAAGAGATTGCGGTTCAACTGATGAGCCGGTGTGGATTGCGCGCTAATGGGGTGACGAAGCGAAAAATCGGCAAGGGTATGTCGTCATGAGAGATAATCTAATCTGGGTTCTGATCGTGTTCGCTTCGTTCGCCCTCGCCGCGGCAACACTCGTGCCCAACCTGACTGGAACTGGCGTGTTTTACCCGCTCTCGGTCACCCCAGCATAGCAATCACCCGCCATCGAACTTTGTGACGAAGGCCCCTGATTTGCCCCGAGCGACAGTGCGTGTACCAGCGGTACGTGTGAAAATATCAGGCCAGTATAATAGCTGCAGAACTCCTCAGAGTATGGTGTGGGACAACCCATACACTCGCTGAAGAACTTCTGTGTCGCACGTCCGCTTTCCCGGTGGCCGCGACCGGGACATGCCGGCAGTGTGTCACTCTCACTGGCTCGTTCGGTCACAGTGTCTGAGACCGAATCTGAGCGAATGAACCGGGGTAACTGCGGGTGAGATGGCTCTTCTCGGGATGCTGTCGCAATCCTCCTCGGTAACAGTAGGTGACAATACGACCAGCAGTGATGGACGGACCCATCCGACCGTCGCGTGGGACGCTCGGTTGCCCGGTCCAGCCTGCATAGCGACAATCACATTGTCACCAACTGATAAGCGTGTGTTTAAGTTCCTCCCGGGAGGAAACGAATTTAGTGAACATTGGACTGATTATTGGGCTCTTTCTCGTGTTAGTGCCAGGACTCGTTGCGTCTGTAATGGTGCTGAATGCGGGTGATCCGGTCCATAATCGACGGAAAACAATCGAGGCTCGAGTGCTCGAAAACGAGGAGTAGACACTGCGTCTCAAATCTCTTGGCGACCACTGGATTTCAGGCGTGTGTCTGTTGATTCTGTAGTGAACTGTGAGACCGCGGGCAGATGAGGTGTGGCGAATGCTTATGTTTGCCCGTTCTCTTTGTGGGGCATGCCAAAGCATACCTCCCGAGATGTCGTGTGGAACTTCGTCGTGCTGGCGGTGTGCAGAAACTGGATATTTAAAATCGATGACGTGCGTCAGGAGATACCTGTCGAGAGGGACGTAAGTAACCAAACGATTCAGAATGTATTAAACACGGCTGTCGATCAAGGATATCTCAAAAAGAAAGAGCAACCAAGCACCTGGTCTGCTGACACAAGCCTCCGAAATGAGATGCTCCGACAGTAGCGGTTCAGAAGATGGAAACTGTATCCACTACTCCAGTGAATATCAGTGCGTGGGCACGATGAATCCGATTCGGTCCGTGAGTTGATGCGTCGCATACTCTCACGGCACTGTTGCTCAACTACTGGTCACAGAGCGTCGGTCAACACAGCGGTGACTTCCGGTGGGTTGTGATGTCTGAGAGGAGTCAGCCTCTCTTCTATCACAAAAACACACCTGACGGACTACGGCCCCGAGTCACTCGGTCTGTTCTGGCTGTGAACGGCTCGGAAAGGTACAACTGACTGACGCGAAGTAGTACTCTAATAGAGTCCAGAGTCCTCGTCGCTCTCACTCTCGCTACCGGAGTCACTCCCGTCTTCGTCAAGATGCCGTCTGTGGTTCTTCTGAGTCCGCTTTGATTCGCACTTCCCGGTGTTTGTCTTCGCATCATCAGGCCTAATAATACGGACGTTCGTGCTGGTGTGCTCCGAGATGTCCTCGTCATCCATCTCAGACAGCAGGCTCTGTATTTGTTCACTCCGGTCGTTCACGTCGTTGATCATCGAAACGAGTCGGTCAATTGTTGACATCCTCTCCGCCCTGAAGGGCGAAGATTCCCAC
>JAQCMZ010000052.1 GCA_028274825.1 Haloferacaceae archaeon | reverse complement strand
CATCGTTCGAGGGCAGTCCGACAGGATGGATCAATCCTGAGTACACGAGTTAGCGGTGTCCGATGTGTGGGCATACGGAGCGTGCGAATCGGAACAAGAAGCAGTTCAAGTGTAAGGACTGTTCCCATCAAGACCACAGCGACCGTGGTGCAAGCGTCAACATCGCCGTGAAGGGCATCAAGAAGCATCAGAATTGGAATGTGCCTGCTCTCAACTTCCCCAAGTGCGGAAGGTGCGACGGCGGGCATCGGGGGCCGTGGACGCCCCGACCGCAGCCCACTCGTCCGTTCGAGACGACCGTGACCCATCTCGGGGTGTGGCGTCGAGGACGGAGGGAGTGTCCGATTAAACTGCGGGGAGACAGAAGCCTCGGGGCTCGACCCCGAGGCGGTTCACTATCTATTCTATACCAGTTGTTAGTGATTTGATCGTCAGTATTCAAGACGGAACGCGCAAACTGGCGTTCTAGAAGCAATCAGTGCTTGGATACACACGCTGACCATACTGCCACCCACTTGGATGGTTTTCGGCTACTCACTTGCTTTCAGATACTCCTTGATAATACGGAATCACCCCGTATTTGTGAGCAGTTTGAAAATCCCATATATTCTTAGGATATGCCCCCATGTGTTAGTATGACATGTCTGAAGAGAGTCCAGAACTCGAGGCTAGGTTAGCCGAGCAAGACGAGTTGGAACCGGCCGAGTCATTCGCCGAGCAAGCGAACGTCTCGGATCCTGAGATCTACGACGAATTCGAAAACGAGTGGCCCGACTGCTGGCGACAAGCAGCCGATTTACTGGATTGGGAAACAGACTACGAGCAGGTACTTGACGACTCCAATCCCCCGTTTTACGAGTGGTTCACCGGCGGCTCGTTGAACGCGTCTGCGAACTGTCTGGACCGGCACCTCTCAGCGCGTGGCGATGAGGCAGCAATCGAATGGATCGGCGAACCCGTCGACGAAGACAACCGGACCTACAGCTACGAAGAGCTTCACCGGGAGGTCAACGAGTTCGCGGCTGGCCTCCGAGAGATGGGTGTCGAAGAAGACGATGTCGTGACGATGTACATGCCGATGGTTCCGGAGTTGCCGATCGCGATGCTTGCGTGTGCCCGGATTGGAGCCCCACACAGCGTCGTGTTCGCGGGCTTTTCTGCGGATGCGTTAGCGACCCGGATGAATGCCGCTGACTCGGAGTATCTGGTCGTCGCTGACGGCTATTACCGGCGAGGCGAGCCACTGGACCATCTCGGAAAGGCAAACGAGGGGCTTTCTGGCGTCAATCACGAGGTCGCTGCGACAGTCGTTGTCGATCGCCTCGGTCCCAACAACGACGACTTCGGGCACGGACTCACAGACAATCAATACGATTACGATGCTGTTGTGGCCGGACACAGCGGCGCTGTCGTCGAACCTGTCGACCGTGATGCCGAGGATATGCTGTTTTTGATGTACACCTCGGGGACAACCGGCCAACCAAAAGGCGTCAAACACACAACAGGGGGATATCTTTCCTGGACTGCCTGGACCTCACAGTCAGTGCTGGATATCAAGCCGGATGACACGTACTTTTGTTCGGCAGATATCGGCTGGATCACTGGCCACTCGTATATCGTATATGGCCCACTCGCGCTGGGGACGACCAGTATAATGTACGAGGGGACACCTGATCATCCCGAGCGAGACCGCCTGTGGGAGATTGTCGAAGACTACGGTGCCAATCAACTGTACACCGCGCCGACGGCGATTCGAGCGTTCATGAAGTGGGGCACCGAGTACCCCGACGATCACGATCTCTCTTCGCTACGGTTGCTCGGAACCGTCGGCGAACCAATCAATCCACGCGCCTGGCAGTGGTATCATCAACACATCGGCGACGAGGAGTGTCCAATTGTCGATACGTGGTGGCAAACCGAAACCGGCGGGATGATGGTGACGACTCTTCCAGGGACGAAGAATATGAAGCCCGGATCGGCGGGTCCGTCGCTTCCAGGGGTCGATGCCATGGTCGTGGACGAAAGCGGCGAGCCAGTCGGCGCCGGTGAGGCGGGATATCTCACCGTTGAAAAACCGTGGCCAGGAATGCTCCGCACGCTGTATCGGAACGACGAGCGGTTCATCGAAGAATACTGGGAAGAGTACTCTGACACCGACAGCGACGACCCCGACGACTGGGTGTACTTCCCCGAAGACGGCGCGAAAGTCGACGAGGACGGCTATATCACGGTTTTAGGCCGGGTAGACGACGTCATCAACGTCTCGGGCCACCGGCTCGGCACCATGGAGATCGAATCTGCCATTGTCGATGTTGAGGGCGTCGCAGAGTCAGCAGTCGTCGGCGGCAACCACGAGATCAAAGGCGAAGCCGTGTACGCGTACGCCATCACTGAGGATGGACAGGAGCCGAGCGACTCTCTTCGGAGCCAGATTGAGTCCAGCGTTCAAGACGCAATCGGGCCAATCGCGCGACCGGAACGCATCGTCTTCAGCCCAGACCTACCGAAGACACGATCCGGAAAGATCATGCGCCGGTTACTCGAAAACATCGCTGACGGCGACAAACTCGGCGACACGAGCACACTCCGGAACCCAGACATCGTCCAGGAGATTCAGCAGGAAGCGACGGGCGACTGATCTGCTGAGAGGGTCTCCCCTCCGAGGCAACCACACCGATACTGTGACAACCTGTTCTGTCCTCCAGCGGTATCGATAATTTAGAGCGTGCCCGTGGCCCTGCCCTGGACAATCGTGTGTACCCATCCGTTCGAACGAGTGGAACGGCGGAAGATCACGAGATAACGTGGAATTCCCAAGTGGCGATTCCGTATCAGTTTCCAACTCAAGACCCGCCCCGTGAGATACGGTGACTAATCAGCCTCAACCGTCGAGATGACTGCTTGTCTGTCGGGCAACTGTGTGATCGCGAGTGTCACGCCGACAGTTCCGACTCCAGCCAGCATCAGAAACGCCTCGTCGAATAAGCCAGCATCCGCGAGAAATCCCGTCACTAGCGGTGCCGTCGCCCCGAGAAGCATCCACCCTGCTTTCAGCGCTCCGAGACCAGTCCCCTGCATGTCTGCAGGTAACGTGTCAGCGATGTACGTTTGTGTGACGACGGCTGTTCCATTCCACGCCGCAAACAGCACCGTGACAGCTATCAGCGGGAGCAAGCCAGTCGTAAACGGGAGAAGCCACAATCCAAGGACACACGCGCTCAAAAACCCAATGAGAGTGGTACGCATACCGATACGGTCCATGAGCGAGCCAGAACTCGGCTGGACAATCGCCCCTAACGCAAAGAATCCACCAAACAGTGTCGCTGCCATCGCGGGATCAATTCCTTTTGTCTCGATTAAATACAGTGGGTAAAACGACGCGAACCCCTGAATCATGAAACTAATTGTTATTTGAATCGTGACGACAGTAGGAATCACTCCAGAGTCGATTCCCTCACGGAGTCGCCGGAACGTGTCCAGTGAGAACTCGTCGAGCGCCAGACTGGCCTCGGACGTCCGCGTCGGGACGAGCACCCAGATACTCACCGCGACGAGAGCAAACAACGGAACGAATATGCCGAATCCGGCTCGCCAGCCGATTACACCCGCTACGGCTGCCGCAATTATCGGGAAGACAGCATTCCCGACGTTGCCTGCCGCCATAGTGACCCCGATTGCAGAGCCCGACTGGTCAGGATAGACATCAGTGAGCACGGTGAATCGGGTTGGCCCGTACAGTGCTGTCGCGATGCCGAAGCTGACTGTTGCTGCGAACAACACGATAATGTTGACTGCAGTGGCGACCGACAGAACTGCTGCAGTCGACACGAGAGCACTCAGCGTCAAAATTTTTCCCTCACCGAGATAATCTCCAAGGACTCCACCGGGAATGTGACCGATTGCATACGACGCCCACAACAGTGTGAGTAAGAGTCCCGTCGTTGAGAGACCGATACCGAATTCCGACTGGATAGACGGGACGAGCGTTGGGTAGATGAATCGGACACCCATCGAGAACGCCCAGCCCGCACCGACTGCCAGCAAAATCCACCCGGTTCCGCCGGCCCACAGATTGTGAGCCGTCGATCGGAACCCGCCGGCAATTGTCCGAAATACGTTAGACACTATCATTTCTAAGCAGTCGACGTGTCTTCAATTTACGGGATTGTGTTCAGACAACGTGATTGGAGAGTGTTAACTCGATTCAGGTCAGGGCAGATTCAGCTCTTCATCAGCGATGGGTGCCGGCCACTCCGTCATCGATTCAAGCAGTTGCGTCCGCCGGTCAGTGAATTGCTGACGAATTCGTCTGCGGTGTTCAAACTCAAGACGTGCGAGGTCTCTTGACCGAGCTCCACCCACTCGGCGGGCTTAACGGCTACTATCTGCGCCAGCCCTGCCGGAAGCGCCGTCAGATGAAGAATCGGCAGAGACTCAGCCTCGTCGGGATTGGGCGTGAGTCCATTTTGTGTGGGTCCGATGTCAGTCATTGCTAAAGACTGTGATTGTCCTAATCGTCACAAGAAGCGTTTCAGTCCTCTCAAACCCCGGAGACGGGTCTCGATTGTCGTATCAATTATGACCCGAGCAGGCGGAACTGAGTCGATATGTGTCTGCACCCGCTTTGCGATCTCCATGGTCTAGATTTGGCAGTTCGCAGGCTGAGCTGCCGTCCCCGAGCAACGATCAAAGAGAGCGAGTATGGCGGAGACACAGTGCCGTCCTCATCTACAGGCCGAGCAGGCCGAGTGTGAGGGGTCGGACGGAAATCGCAGAAGCGTGGTGCGACGGGAGTTGTCGGGCGGAGTGGAGCCGCCGTCACGGACGCACCGAGCGTTCGGGTGTCAATTCCAGCTGACCCATCTTGGGAAGCTCGAGGGGAATTACAGTCGCCTCAGATGGCACGCCCCGTTT
>JAQCMZ010000049.1 GCA_028274825.1 Haloferacaceae archaeon | reverse complement strand
GCCGCTGGTCTCGTCCCACGTCGCAAACGATGGGGCATCGGTCTCGACATCGGCGTCCGCCGGCAGCAGTGCGTCGACGTCGAATGTCCGATATGGGCCCATCAGATAGACGAGAAACTGTTCCCGCTGGACTGGAGCGAGCGCCTCCGAGTCACCGACGGCACGGGAGAGATTGTCGATAATCCGTTGCCGCATTCAAGTCGTTGATTCAGAACGATAGTATATGAATATGGGTATTCTCAGAGATATTCTAGTCGAGAATGACTAAGTACATGGCGTCCTAACCTGTGGTCTGAGGCGCCCCCAAATGTCCGAAACTGATCGCCCGCCAACAGAGGACGTTCGTCAGCCGGACCCGCCGCTTCCCAAGGATAGCGGGCTGACCCTCGAGGAGTATCTCGCGATGCAACAGGCGATCGGCCACCCGACGCGGTTTCGGATCCTCCGCACGCTCGTCGCCAACGACGAACTGAGCGCTGCCGATCTCAAGTCAGCGGTCGATGTCGAATCCCACAACTTCCACTACCACCTCGACGAACTGGTCGATGTTGGGCTCATTGACAAGCGCCAGCGACGGACCGCTGACAGCCAGGGCTTCTATACGTACTATCGGCCGACAGCGATGGGGCGCGGTATCCTTGAGCACGGTGTTGAGGAGCTGATGCGCCGTGAACAGGAATTCAACGACGCTTATTCATAATATCCTCTTCCGCGTAGTCGCAGGAGGAGGTCAATCGAGGGCACCAAACCCCTCGTTCCGCATCAGTTCAGCGACACGCTTGGGATGGTGAAACGCGGCGAGAAGGGCGAACTCTCGAGCGTCTGTTTTCGAGATCTCGTTCATTCCAAGCTGGTTGGCAAGTGTATTTCGGAATTCAGTTTCCTGATCCGCTACTTTATCTCGAACATGGATTTCGAGCCGTGTGTCGCGTTCGTCACCGACGTTGTTCCGCCGGACAAAATACGGATATTCCTCGGGTGGAGAACCAGCTGCTGCCTCTTCTGTGGCTCCTTGTGTCGGTGCGGTTGAAGAGGTCTGTTCCCTCGGTTTCGATTCAGGCTTTTCATCCTCGGTTTGAGTCTCCGTTGTTTCGGCGGGAGTTTCGTCTTCTTCGTCAGTTTCGTCGCTCCCCCCGAAATCAAGATTCCCTGAACCGGATTTGAAATTGTTCATGCGGTTGTCACTTCCGTCGTATCAGCCTCTCGTAGGTTGATGATCTTCTTTTTGTGATCCTGAACCTCGAGTTCCAGTACTGGGTTGACGTCGGCGTCGCACGTGTCGGTCGCGATGAACCAGGCGAGTTCATACAATTTCTGTAGCGTCTCTATTTCCCTGTCACGCACCCGCCGCTGACCGGGTTCACTCACCATCTTACCATCCTTCTCGAAGGTCTTCCATCGCTCTTTAATCATCTTGAACGCCGATCCTCAGTCGATCAAATCAAGAGCTCTCTAATCTGCCGTGTTGAATAGATGCTGAGTCACTGTTAGAGTGGTTCACAGAGCGGTTCTATGTTTGAGATAGCGAACATCAGGACAATTTCACGGAACTGCCGATACCACCCCAGCGCTCGCACGGCATCGCCGAGCGAGCGCTTCGTTGTCGAGTACGAAGTCTCGGCCATCCAGCGCTGAGAGTAGCCTTTTACCCGGATAAGCGCGTTGTGGCCTAGCGTCAACGGCTTCGACCCGCGCTGTAAGATAAGTGGTTCGACGCCAAGCGCGTAGAACTCGTACTTCGTGATCCAGTTGCGGAAGGCTTGTCAGCAGCCACGGACAGCAGGTCGTCCGCGTTCCGGCGGACGACCTGCGGCCCGGT
>JAQCMZ010000048.1 GCA_028274825.1 Haloferacaceae archaeon | reverse complement strand
TATATTCTCCGGACTACAGTCACATCGATAGCCGGATCGGGACGCTCCGTGGCGGTATAATGGGAGCTGAACCGGGATCAACAGACAACCCAGGTGAGACAACAACAGCGACAGCGACACCCTCAGTCGGCACGCGAGCTTGAGGACAGAATCGGGCGGTCACAGAGCACACGAATCCGCACTCGCGCGTCAACTGGATAACCATCTCGATCCCAACTGTAATCTTCAGTAGCGCATATTGTAACGGTTACCAATCCATGTCGGTATCCGAGACCAGCGTACTCGGACTGTCCGATGAAGTCCGTGAGTAGTGGCTGGGTGCCGTGGCTGAGACTCGCTTCTCGAAACGCTAGCACGGAACCCATGAGTCGTGAATATGAGTCTGACAGTACCAGAGCCGGTTCACACATGAGTGTGAATCATATGAGGGTCAAACCAGGGGGTCCTCAGCCTGTTTGCTGATCGACCCAGTAGTTCGTGGCCTCGCCGGTCTGGTAGTCTCGATATGGCCGATCGTGGGTGGCACCGCGTTACAGAGACAGTATCAGTCAGCCCGGTCTCGAAGTCGAGAGATGCGGTCGCCAAGCGGAGGCTGGACTTCAAAAAGCGTCTCCCAGGACCCGGTTTCCGGCTCGACACCGCGCAATTCTGCGGCACGTTGGAACGCTTTCGCAAGTAGATCCGGGCCCACACGCTCGGCTGCACGGTCGTCTGCGGCATATTGGACGCGCCGGCCAACCCAAAAGGAGACGAAGCCGATCAGCCCCAGTGCGACAAATCCGGGGCCGAACGGCACCAGCGTCAGCACAGTCGCAGCGAGAATCCCCAACACGACACCCACGGCGAGGCCACGAAACTCTGTGTAATACGTCTGCACTCGACCCGCCTCAGCCGCGAACAGAGCGGTACTAGTGGAGTCGGCTAAATCCTCGAGCACAGCCTCAGAGACGAACAGAACACGACGTCCAGGAAGCCCGCGCACTGCGACTCGTATCGACCGAATGCGAGACGATTCGATCACTGCAATCCGGTCGATGTCAAGTCCAGCAGATTCCTGGTGACTCTCAATCGTTTTGCGTTCGTCTTGATTGGGGTCGCGGAGTTCGTATCGCCGGTCAGCAACCAGTAGTGGCCCAACAGTCACCCCGAGAAACGCGAGAAAGACGATTCCGGGGACTACCGCGAACGAATACATCTACCTCAGATGGGGTCGGCAACCTGTTAAGACATTTCGTTCAGGGAGTTCCAATCCCACGGTGTCGGACAGAGCGTCGGATTAGTGGCCCCGTCGGCGTGTCTGTCGCGTCGTCACCCGGTGATACCGGCATTCAGTCCGTCATCAACACACTCGGGAGATTCAGACTGGCAGCTGCTAATAATTCTCTCGAAGGCCAGCCCCGAGGCTCTCGTCTTGACCCGGCTATCGAGGACACGAATTCCTGGATCTGGCCGTCAGAACTTCTCTAGTAACGAGTGATAGAAGTCGGCATCCCCGGCGTCGTCAGTCGCGAGTTTCTCCACAATGAGTTCTGGGGTCGACCGTGCGAGATGGTTCTTCTTCGGCGATCGGTTCACCTGGAGTTGGCCATTGACGAGTCCTTCGGCTTCAATCCCGTCGACAGCCACATCGGTCGCTGCAGTCTCCCGAATCTGGCGGGCAAGATGAGACACGAAGACGGCAGTGGCGTCCTGGCTGGCCAATTCCTCCAGAATACCCGCGATAATTTTCGCACTCGCTCCCGGTTCTGTAATCGACTCCAGTTCGTCGACGAGGATGAGCCGGTTGGCCGCGCCAGTCACCAGTTCGCCAAACTCCCGGAGAGTCGATTCGAATGCCCCTGCGTCGAGTGTCCCCTGTGTTTTCGCGTAATAGTGGATTTCAGAGAAAATCTCCAACCGTGCCGACGAGGCTGGGACTGGCAGTCCCATCTGGGCGAGGACAGCAATCAGCGCCACCAGATCGATTGTCGACGTTTTTCCACCGGAGTTGACACCTGACAGTAGTGTGACTCCCGCAACCTGGTAGTCTACAGGATCGACCGCGTCGAAGTCGACATCTAACAGTGGCGAGCGGCCTCCCTCGATGGCGACGCCGGATGGCTGTAGTTCCGGCATCGTGCACGCGAAATCTTCGATAAACCGGGCGAGTGCAAGTTCTACATCTAATTCGAGAGCATCGCGAACGAGTTGTTCTGCGGGGTCTCGCAGGTCGCCCAGTTCCTCAGCAAGATCGGCTTTTAGCTGTGAAGCCCGCTGATCCCGGTTGGCGGTCAGTTCGGTTCGGAGCCGCGACACAGCCTGCTGGTTGTGTTCGACGGGAAACGTCGGGTCACCAGCGAAGATGCGCTCGGCAGTCGTCTGTTCGTCTTCACTCAGTTCCAGCCCCCTGATCAACTCTTCGCGTGCTTTCTGCATGGCGGCGTCGAATTCGTCTGCAAGTTCACGGGACAGTAACGAGTCGACACGGGCGCCCTGCTCGACTAGCGAGAGGAAATCCTGTCCCTCGATTGTGACGTTCTGCTCGCGAATCGCCGCACGGAGATGGTCGTTGGCGATCGATTCTGCCGTTCCGACCGTCGTATCAAGATCATCGACAGCGATCGAGAGCCGCTCCAGTTCTTCATCACCGATAATTGAGCCGTCTTCGGCGACATCTGAAAGCGCTGCTCGAAGTGTATCCAGATCACACGCGGGGTCTAACCCTGCCGTCTCGTGAACCGTGGCTGCCGCTTCCAGTCGGGCTCGGTTCTCGGCAAAAAACGCTAGTAACCGTTCGGGAACGACTTCAGCCGGGCGCTCCAATCCGTCGGGGAGGACTCGCACGTCACCGGAAACATCCATGCCTGCAAATGATTCGTCAAGTACGATCACCGTCGGGTACGACCGCGCGAGTTCCTGCAGGTCGCGGGTGTCCTCGATGATTTCAGCCGAGAGTTCCGGAACTTCGTTCTGTGCCTCGGCGTACCGTTCCGCGTCGGTGACCGCCAGACAGCGGTCGCGGACCCGGCCGGGGTCCGGTTCGACGGGTGGCGCGACACCCGTGAGCGCCGAGCAAGTCGCCTCGTCGGGCTCCCGGTCGGCAGCTGCACGGGCAAATTCCCTGACTTCTTCGATTCGAGAGCGACTCGCACTCGGGTACAACGTCTTCAGCCGGCTGGCGGCGTAATCGGTGACGGCTCTGTTTTGCAGCAGCGCCAGTACCTCGTCGTACAACTCTCGAGCCCGGTCAGTCGCCAGTACCCGATCGGTGTCGTCGTGACGTCTCCGGATGGCCCCACGAGCGATCCGAGCGGCACGCCCCTCGGAAACTCCCGGGGCTCGGGCTAGTTCCGCAACGTTGCCGGCCTCCAAGGCCGCTTCAGGGTCTTCAAGATTCCGCAGGGAGTCTGCGGTCTTCTCCCCGACGCCGGGGATCGACTCTAACTCCATTCGTATTTGCGTACTTGAGGCATCGCTAAAAGGATGCGGAATCTTCTCATGGTACTTTTCTCTGATCGAACGAGTGGCCCGTGACATGATCTGAGTCGACTCGCGAGAGTGTGACAATCCAGCGTCGTTGAGTCGGAGCGGACAGAGACAGCAAGACGTGAGAAAGACGGGAGCGACTAGAGCCGAAACGATGCGCACAGACACCTGGAGAGCCACGCGAGTGGGGCGAAAGCGGATCTGGAATGACTCTCTGCAGAAACTGCGAGACACTGTTCAAACCGGCAGTCAAATCACGTGACACGGACGCGGACGGTGCCTTCAGAACTGACGCTAACGAACAGTCGCCGCCGAATCTGCCGGCCTTGCACGGCATCACCGGCTGCATCGCTGACGACTTTCATCAGTTCCGGAGCAGTTCGGTTGACTTTGACACCGACATCGTCACACGCGTCAAAGACCTGTTTGGGGACATCATAGAGGTCGGTGTTATCATCAATCTCGATGCAGACTGGTGCGGCAAGTGTCTCCGCAAATGCCACCGTTTCACGGGCTTTTCTAATATTTTCGCGGGCACTGGCCTCGACGCTGGAGACGTTGGCCCGGGAAGTGCCGAGATAGTCAGCGATGTCCGACTGACGCAGGCCACGCTCCCGGAGGGCGAGTACCTCCGCCTGGCGGCGGGTGAGCACGCTTTGAGTAGCGTCGAAGCCCGTCCTCGTGAGGACATCTTCCGGGGAGAGATCCTCACCATCTAAGCTCACCCCGTCACCCGCCTCCTCATCATTCATGACTGCACATGTGGGCGGGGGTGGAAAAAACCATGCTGGTCGGGTCAACGGAAAGAAACGACAGTTCGTCACGCACCCCTCAAAAAAGAGACTCGTCAGCGGGTCACAGAACATCACAGAGCAAGTCAACGGCCTCAGTCGTAAGCAGTCGACCCCCGAGACACTCAACTGGGATTTTGATAGGTTACTTGCCCCAAAAGTCTTCTCGGCTTCCGAGACGCTCACGCGCTCCGCGGTCCCGGTCAGTGTCATTACTACCCTCACCATCATTTTCGGTGTCACTCTCAGCGGTATCGCTGTCGTCGTCTTCGCTATCGTCGTCGGGTTCTAAGGGGAGTTCCTCGATGACTCTCTTGGCGCGAGCGTGATTTGATTTGACACGGTCGATTCGGACACGAGCCTTCGCAGGCGGAAGTAATCCGTCGACCATCACGATGAACCCGTCGTCAGTGCGGCCGACTCCTGCCCCGCTCTCGTGAATATCGTCGACCTCGACAACGATTTCTTCGCCTGGTTTGACCGGCTGTTGTTTCAGATCCGAGATTGGCATATCGTAGTGGCTACACCACTCTGCACCCCCCCGGTCGCCGTAGTGCTGACAGCCCATTCCCTCGATCCGTTCTTGGAAACTCGGGCACTCATCTGCCAGTGGACAGTCGGCCATAATACAACCTTTTTCGTCGCTGGTCTTTATCTTTCGGAATCACTCACGAAGTGGCAGAATCACCCCGACACTCCGACAACAGGGCCGGGGTTTCTCGAAGAGTGTGTCTCCGCCTCTGCGTGCCTGTTCTGCGCGCGCTCACAGTGTTTGGCGTGATAGAGGTGACGGGAACACACTCACTGACTAACAAACTCAAAAGAGGTGGTCGAATCGGGTGTCGAAGCGTTTTCTACAACTCAGCAGAACACTCCGATATAGATCACCCGAGGAAACACCAGTGAGTGGCGCTCATTCGGGAGGCCCTGGATCGTCGTCGGCTAGCAGTGCAGAGGGTGTCGCGGCTCTCGTGTTGATTGCCGGAGTAGTACTCGCGATTGGTGCGCTGGCGTTTGCGTTAGTCTCGACAGACGATTTCGCTCGGTCGATTGTTACCGGACTCGTGTTCTTGTATCCGGCAGCAGCGTATGCGGTCAATCGCGATGACGACCCCACGAACATTCTTCCAGTTGTTCCTGTCACCGTCGCCGCAGGGTTGGTGGCCGGATTGCTGCTACTCTATCGCTCGTGTCTGGCGCTGGTCCAACTCTCGACCGGACACTGTATGCGCTGTTTCTCGCGGTGACCATCGTCCTTCCAGCAGTAGCATACGCGACCGGATACGGTGACCCGCCTGCTCGCCCTGCGCCGTGGGCCATCGTCGTAGGCGGGACTACTGGCGGAGTCATCTTGTTGATCGCGACAGTCGCTGGCGAAGTCCCGGGATATGGCGCCGGAACTGCTTTGCTCGTGTTTCTCGGTGGGGTCGGATACGCTCACTCACAAGGATTCGAGATCAGCCGGCAAATGCAACGTCGAATACTCAGCGTCAGTCTCCTCCTCGCGGTTAGCTGTCTGGCGATAGCGCTAACCGGCTACCAACCGCTTGGGTTCGTCTCGGTAGCTGTCGTCACGCTTCTTGCTTCCACTGGAGCCATCATCCTCATTCGGTCGTGAGTATCTCGAGAGATATCTCTCGACAACTCAACACAAGAGATTCCGGGTGCCGAACACTCGGGTCGGGAGTTGGAAGACATCCGCTGAGCGGAAATCACCGCGAAAAGTGCCGGTCGTCAATCCGCGGCTGTGTTGAATCCGGTGTTGCTGATTCGGCTATTCCCAATCGACGAAGCTCACGAACTATTGTTTAAATACTCCTCACATTACAATTTTCAATGACACGACAGACGAGACGGCGGTTCATGAGGCTCCTCGGTGTCGGGACGACAGTCAGAACGCTTGCGGCAGGTCCGGCCGGTGCCTCCGGGCACAAGAGTGATTTCACTCGGTTCATCGTCGACTTGTCGAGGATGGATCGGGCAGATCTTCCCGCAGGGGCCGAAATTATCTACGACCTCCAAGAGATCAACGTACTCGTCGTCAGCGCCGAAAGAGAGTCGCTTTCAGATTCACTCGCTGCGACGCCGGATCTCGAACTTCGACAACACGATCGCTTCGGGCAGACAACACTCACCGCGGGGACAGATATCGACGACAACGACACGACGAATGTCGACGCTGACGATGTCGGTCCAGTCGAAGAACACGACGAAGATGACCCTCCGGACCACCCCGCAGAGCCAACACGACGAGACCTCCAGTGGAACGACCATGCGCTATCACTGAGTGAGGAGATACACGACGAGGTGACCGGTGAGGGGACCCGGATCGGAATCATCGATACTGGAGTGTTCGACGAACACCCGGATTTGACCGAGAACGTCAACGCAGAGTTGTCTCAGAATTTCACGGATGACGACGGCGATTTCCGCCCAGAGTCTCCGGAAACCGATCACGGCACCCATGTCGCTGGGATTGCGGCCGCCCGTAATGACGCTGATCCCGAGGGGAATACGGGGGTTGTTGGTGTCGCTCCAGATACCGAAATCCTCGCGTTACGCGTTTTCTCTGCGACCGGTGGCGCAGCGACAGGCGATATTCTCGCGGCAGTCGTATACGCCGCCCAGACTGAGTGTGACGCAGTGAATCTCAGCCTCGGATTTCCGGCGCCGTTCGTGTTTCTCGACAGATTTGGAGACCTTCTGCGGAGGGTCCGTGATCTATACGCTCGAGCCTTCGAGTTTGCCCGCACTGCCGGCACGGTTCCTGTCACATCTGCGGGGAACGACGGGCTCGACATGGCTGATGAAAACGTGCTCGCGCTGCCGACAGAGGCACCGGGCGCGTTCACCGTCTCTGCTACCGGGCCGATTGGGTATCTGTGGGATGATGAGCCCGCAGACGAGATCGAACCCGAAGAGGCAGTTGAATCCCTTCGTGAGCCGACATCTGGTCCGGCGTTTTACACGAATTACGGGGCTGTTGATATCAGCGCAAGCGGCGGCAACATCGATCTCAGTGCCCCTCGTGACGTGGCTGCAGAATACGATCTCGTACTCTCGACCGTTGCTCCCGAGAACGGCTGGGGGTACAAAGCTGGCACGTCGATGGCAGCCCCACGAGTCGTCGGTGCTATCGCTCTCGTGCGAGCGAAGGCTCCGAATGCGCGTGTCAGCCAGATTGAGGAACTGCTCTGCTCAACTGCAGACGATCTCGGCGAAGCATATCACGGTGACGGCCACCTCAATCTCGTCGGCCTTATCGACGCTGTCGAAGATCTCGACACCGACAGCACCGACGAGTGAGCTGATCGAAGTGAGGGCAGGTTGAGACCCGATCTGCTGTCTATTGGCGCGCAGTTTGTATCCACAGTGAAAGAAAAGCCAGCTACCGCAGAGGTGGTCTCGAAGTTGGTCAGTTGGACTGGCTCGGCTGCGTCACTACTTTTAGCTGAATTGAGGGCGCTAAGCCCCCTTCCTCAGCGAGCGGCAGTGAGTAGGGAGGGGATACAGCGCCCGCACGAGTTACTTGCACGTTCTCGGCCACGCTTACTACCCCTGCAGTCAAACACGAGAGTACGATGCTCACCACAGTTTCGACGATGTTCAAGCGCGACAAGAAGCGTGCACCGTCGATTGTGGCTGAGTGTCCACCCGGGAGGAGTGGGACACTCCGAACCACCCGTGAAGGGAACTCACCTGCGGAGTCTGGAATCCCCGTGCCCACGTCGGGGATACATTCCGACACAGAACCAGGAAGCCCCATCACCAGACGTCGCTGACTTCTGGTGAGCTGTCAGAACTCGGAGAGTTCTGACGACACCCTCAACAACCGAGGGGCGAGGAGCCCCGAGCGCGGGAGGGTGGGGTAGTTCACTTGTTGTAGTGTGGTTTCGGTAGTCAGTTCCGAACGCAGATTAAGCCTGTTCCAACTGTGATCCCAG
>JAQCMZ010000034.1 GCA_028274825.1 Haloferacaceae archaeon | reverse complement strand
TGTGTTGGCCACAGGGAGTCCAACAGACTTCGACGGACTCGGAGTGACTTTCTCTGCGAGTATTTGCCCGATGGTTGGTGTGTGATTCCCACATCGGGCCACACTCTGTTTCCAGTCTGGGCGGACACTCGAACCGCCAGTTGTCGGGCGCTCGGCTACACTGGGGTCGTCCCCAGTGCGCCGGTGCTTGCAGAGACGGTGTTTTGGAACAAACCTGTCGGGAATTGCCGCTGTGACGGCGCGTATCCACGCCGTGAACGACGTGGGAGTGCGCCTGTTCCAGCTATAATTTGTGGGCTATAACGGGTGTGCTGTTTGAGAGCAACGCCCCTGGGTCTTATCGGTTCGTGGGTATCCTCTCTGAGCTCTCGGTGGTGAGTGTTGCCACGGAGACTCCGGTAGACAATCCCGGACCTGGAGTCAGTTGTGTTTTGACGTTCAGCAGTCACCTCCACACCCATTAAGCGAGAAACTAGCCAGTAATCGACTGAGTTTGCGTGACATCCTCCCGCGCGTAAAGACGCGGGCCTCCCACCCGGTGTTGGCCGGGCAGGTCGATCCTGGGGGGTGGGAGTCTCAGGGTTGCTGGACAGTCACCCAGTGGCTCTGCCAGGAAGCTGTTACTCGTCCCCTGCAAAACGGCTTCGAGTTACCTGCGTATGTCCCGACTGTCGGCGTAGTCGGCTTCCCTTGTGAGTTCGGCTGGAGGCCGTGGTAAACACCGAGTCAACTGCCAGTTCAGTTGTCCACGCACGAGATTGCGTATGGCATATCATGGAGAGAATTTGCGGATTCATCTGGTGGCTTGAGCCACCAGTATTCTCCGTGAATCTGTATAATCTCGTTGTCCTGCTATATTTTTGGCAGGAGTCATGACAGTTACGACTACTGGCGATGGTTGTGAGTCGGTCGCGCGCAAGTCATTCCATCGCGGTCGTTTTCAGCTGTGCATGGCACGTACGACTGCAGTCGATTACTAACACCGTCTCAAAGACTGGATTCGCGAGAACGTGACGTGATAGCGATGCGCCGTCCGGGAATCGAACCCGGGCTAGTGGCTTGGGAAGCCACTGTCCTCCCACTGGACCAACGGCGCTTTCAAGCACATGTGTCGACCGATTCCACTTCAACGTAGCGTTTCCAGCCGCGTGTCCGTCTCGGGGCGTTTATGTGGCGACCGTCCTCTATTTACCGCATGAGCGAGGCCGACGAGGACCCGTCTGGCAGGGAGATCTGGATCGAAAAGTATCGCCCTGAACGGCTGGAGGATATCCATGGACAGTCGGAGATCGTTGAACGTCTTCAATCTTATATCGAGCAGGGCGACCTTCCGCATCTACTGATGGCTGGCCCGGCTGGCGTCGGTAAATGCGTTACCGGGGAAACGCCTGTGTTGACCTCTCGTGGGCTTGAACGAATGGGGAGTATCGTTGATGCTACGGACGGGTTTGACGATCCTGCCGATGATCTTGAGATCGTCACACTCGACGGGACCGAATTCCGATCTCAGGCACCGTCAGCCGTATTCAGTAAACGCGCTGAGGAAACGCTTCAGATCCAGACTCGCGACGGAAACGAGATTGTTGTGACCCCTGAACACCGGTTGCTGGTCGCGACCGAAGCGGGACTGGAGTGGACAGAGGCAGCCGATCTCACAGATGATGCCCAGATTGCCCGTCCGGTTACGATTCCCTCCCCGGAGATATCGACAGATTGGGTGGCTGAGGAAGTGCCGAGCAGTATCGAAACTCTCGGAGATGATGCCGCTGTCTCGATACCGGACGGAATGTCACCGTGGCTAGCCCGGCTTGGGGGGCTTCTCGAGGCGGGCGGGCGACTCGATGAGTCGCTGATAACTTTCGAAAGCGAACGTATGTCACTGCTTGAGGAATTCGCACAGGAGGTGGCCGACCGGTTCCACGTGGATGTGGTGTCTGACGAACACGTACGAGCCGATTCGGCACGTGTTGAAATCCGTTCAGAGGCTCTCGCAGCGTTCCTCGGGTCGGTGTTTGACTTTCCTGACGCTAGTGTGGACGTGGACGCGGACGCGGATGCGGACATCGGTGTGGATGGATGTGGGGCCGCGATCATCGCCGCAGATGAGGCCAGCAAAGCCGCCTTTCTCAGCGGCGTGTATGAGGCCGCTGGTGTCACAGACGAAGACGACAATAACAATGACGCGGACGAAGACGAGACCGAAGTCGAGGTTGAAATCCAGACCAGTCGAGACGAACTTGCCACTCTCGTCTCGTATCTGCTCGCGATGCTTGGCATCCCCAGCCGACGTGATACGCTATCTCACGATGGGAGTGATACCCCAGACAATCATGTCGTCCGTGTTGTCGAGACTCGTGCTATCGAGCGATTTCACCATCAAATCGGGACTGACTCAGCGAAGACCCACCAGAGAGACCGCGGAGGCAGCGACCGGCCTCGCGTGGCGGCCGACTACGGCGATACCCCTCCTGTGCAGGCCGTAGCCACTGACGTTTGCCGGACACTCAACCTAGACCCAACCAGATTTGGATTCGACTCACCCAGTGAGGATGCCGTCTCGCGGGAGTCCCCCCTGAACGGTGTCACTCGGATTGTCGAGACAGCGGCAAACCGGATTGAGGCTGCACAGGCTGTTCTCGCTGAACTAGACCGTCTCGGGGTGACTGCTAGCACTGACGAGACCAATAGCCGGACGACTGTCGGGCGGACGATAGCCGAGGCGGCGAGCACCGGGGCCGTCACGACCGTCGGGGAGAGCACTTCGGCTCCGCTACGCGAAGCGAGAGTGGCTGGGTTAGCTGAGCTGCCAGCGGGCCCAGTGTTGCGGGAGTTGGCAGCCTCGATAGAGGCGTCTCCCAGACAGATCGCAGCCGGAACTGACCTCACAGACCTCCAGATAACACAACTCCTGGATGAGAGTGCTACCGCCTCCGACCAGATGACTCAAGTTGCTGCTCGACTCCGAACTATCGCGTCTGGTATGATCTCGACTGAGACCATTCGGCAGGTTGACGCACTCGACCGTATCGCAGGGGCTGAACTGTGCTTCGACACGGTCGAAACCGTCGGGCCAGTCTCTGACAGCCGGCGTGTGTACGATCTCACGGTCCCGGAGAGCCGGAACTACGTTGCAGGCCGCGTTCCGACGGTGATGCACAACACCACCTCTGCGGTGGCCGTCGCGCGGGAGATCTACGGCAAGGACTGGCAAACGAATTTCCTCGAATTGAACGCCTCAGACGACCGTGGGATAGATGTCGTTCGTGACAGGATCAAAAGCTTCGCACGCGAGTCATACAGCCCGGATCACGATCACACGGTTATCTTCCTCGACGAGGCTGATTCACTGTGTCTGCCGCCCGGAACCGAAATTGTAACCGGAGACCCATCAGCGCCTGAAATCACCCCGATCGAGACGGTGAGTACCGCTGGCGAGGCAATTCCGTCAGTGGAATTTGCAACGAACACCATCCAACCGGATGTTGGATCCTGCGTCGACTCCGGGATTGCTGACTTCTTCGAAATGGGGTTCACCGACGGACGGACAGTTCTTGCAAGCCCGACACATCCGTTCTTTGAGATAGACGACACTGAGCGGCTGACCGAGCGAGAACTTCGAGAACTTTCCCCGGGCGACGAAATCACGGAGTTCAGTCACGCTCTCGGGGTGTCACGGTGTGAGACCTGCGGGGCCTGGGATTTCGGGAGATTCTGCTCGAGTGGCTGTGTGCCCGAGTCTCGCAGTGGCCAGACGGACAGTAGCCGTCCTGCACGCGGGTCTCACAGCTCTGTGGCTGTCTCAGACGGTGGGTTACGGTCGGTCGACACGGCCGAGATTAGCCATATTGAATACAGCCACCGAGGCCAGGCGTACAACATCAGCATGGAAGGGACGCCTAATTTCATGCTCGCCAACGGAATCTTGACTCACAACACGGACGATGCACAGTCGGCGCTGCGACGGACGATGGAGCAGTTTTCCGACTCGACTCGATTCATCCTCTCGTGTAATTACTCTTCGAAAATCATCGATCCGATTCAGTCGCGGTGTGCGGTGTTCCGGTATTCCCCGCTTTCAGACGAGGCTCTCGCGGGCCAAATTGAAGAGATTGCGAGCTACGAGGGGATCGAACTGACAGAAGACGGCCTTGACGCGCTGGTGTACGCCGCCAACGGTGATATGCGCCGAGCGATCAACTCTCTCCAGGCGGCTGCTACTACCGGCGATGTCGTCGACGCAGAAGCTGTCTACGCGATCACGTCGACAGCCCGACCTGAAGAAATCGAAGAGATGATTCGAGACGCACTCGCCGGTGACTTCTCGAAGTCGCGGTCCACGTTAGATACGCTACTTGTAGACACGGGGATGGCCGGTGGTGACGTGATCGACCAACTCCACCGGTCCGTGTGGGAGTTTGAACTCTCTGATCGCGAGGCCGTCCGGCTCATGGAACGTATCGGTGAGGCAGATTATCGCATCTCTGAGGGTGCCAACGAACAGGTGCAACTTGAGGCGCTGCTGGCGTCGCTCGCGCTGGAACGTGACTGACCCGGCTCTGTGAGTGGTGTTCCGATTCATCTGGTCTCACCGCAGACCACGACAGATACCCGACTGTTCACGCTGGGGCTGACCCTGACTGCCACTCGATTGTCTCTGATATCGGTATCCTGACTGAAGATGCTCCCGTGGCGGATCTCGGCGACCTGGGACTCGAGACCCAAGATGCCCTGGCGATTTTTCCCTATCCCTGTTCAACGGGACGTATGCTCGTCATTGTGTCCGACACACACGGTACCGACAGTCACCGACTCACAGGTCGGACGCTTGAGGCGGTTCGTGAGGCTGATTTCGTTATCCACTCAGGAGACTTCTGTGAGGTCTCCGTTCTCGACGCGTTTGAAGCGGTTTCGGAGACACTGATGAGTGTCTACGGGAACAACGACGGAGACGCGATTCGGTCGCGACTCCCGCCGTCACGCGTAGTTGAGTACGGTGGCGCTCGGATCGCTGTCTGTCACACGCGTCGTGGTGGGCGACAGGCGCTTTCGCTATTCGGCCGCGAACACGATGCCGACGCGGTCGTATTCGGCCACAGTCATAAGCCAGGAGTGGACGACAGTGGCCCAATCCCGCTGATTAACCCCGGGAGTCACGCACAACCGCGAGGAAACAAGCCTGCTCACGCTGAACTCGAGACGGGACCCGGCGAAATCACCGGGCGGATTCTCACGCCCGAAGGGAGCCAATTATACTCGTTTTCCGTCCCGACCGAGTAGTTCAGCTAGTGAACGAGCGGCGATACCAGTCGACCCAGCATCTGGTTGGAGAGCCAAAGCAGGGGGAATGGGAAGCGGCCGGGAGGTCCGGGCAACCTGGCCGCCACTGCGACACGCGAGTGGGGTAATCGGTGCCACATTCATCACATGAGTGCCTCGGTATTTATATTTTATCAACACAAATTTGTATTTTACTTATAGATACTCACGCTAATACAGTCAGAAAGTACTCACAACAAACTGGACACGCGCAAGAATCCCCAATTTGATTCATACAGGCCAGGTCACCGGCCTATTCGTGAATCGACTGTGCCGGTACTCATCTGTATTCAAAAAACAGTGGTATTTGTCGTCACAGAGCTACGTATGTGATTGTTTGATATAGTTGCCGACGCTTTGAAATGGTCTGCAGACCAGTCTCTCTCGACAGGTAACCGGTGGCTGTGGCGGGCACCCAGCGTGATCAGTCAGGGGCAGCGTGGGATTCGTCTGGACACTAACATTGTTTGAGAGGTATCAGTCTTGTTCGTCTGGGTCAGTGACGGGGACAAGCGTGATTTCAGCACCAATCCTCGCTGTCGGAGCAGTGCCGTGTGTCCCTCCCCGTCCGAACGGATCCGCATTTTCTATTATGATTTCTTCGTCTTCGATTTTGTCTCTGTCTGTTATAGGCTGAACAGGCGCAATCCCACGCCGTTCACGGCGTGGATACGCGCCGTCACAGTGCCAATTGCGGACTGGTCATCCGTCTTCAGTTAAGCAAGAAACCGTGTGACTGCGGTGGCTTATCGAGACATCTTTCGGAAGGAATGAGGAAGCCGAGTCTGTGTACGACAACGGCTCCTCATCTCGGATTATGCGTCGGCTCACTACACTGTTTCCCTCTGAG
>JAQCMZ010000022.1 GCA_028274825.1 Haloferacaceae archaeon | reverse complement strand
GATCTCAGTACTGGCGGGGAGACCGCCTCCGAAGGCCGTTCGGAATCCGCTCCGTTCCGAGCTGACCTTGCCATTGGAGACCAGTTCTTGGCAATTGAAAGTATGGATGTGAAACTCACAAATACATTGACGGTGGTTGTGTAGTGTATTGTCGGATTCATCCTGCGCCTGAAGACGCAGGTATTCTCCTTGCTCTTTATGAAAAAGCCATGCGGCCGGTACCAGCGTCGAGAACCTCGTCAAGAGAATTCGTGGTGAGACCCACGAAGCCGTGGGCTTCTGCTTTCTTTCCGTCAGGAGGGTCGAATCCACACTGTGATGCACTGTGTGAAGCTCACAACGACGAGCAAGAGAATTGCTGGCGTGTGCAACGTAGGCATGACGAACAGTCCACCAGCACCAAGCGCGGAGACGATCCCAATACCACCGTACACCCCCCTCTCGTTCATCGAGAGAGCCGCTCTGTTATCGAAGTTAGAGAAGGCTGTCAGTAGGTTCCCAACAGCATAGGCGACGAGCCACGGGAGAATGACGCCGTACTCCATTGGAACTGTCTTGATTGGCTCGACCTCCATTGAGACGTATCCGAGCTCTAGCATCAGCCCAGCACCGATATTCACAAGACTGGCGAGTACGCTCAAGACCAGCCATGATTTCCAGACTGTCACATGAAGCAGGTTTCCTTGTTGATTTGCAATCAGATAATACGAGACTCCGAGTGTGAGAAGGAGCCATCCGAGTGTGATCACTATGACGAGATTTCCAAGTGACAACGCGTCATAAAGCACGAATCCAACAGCGAGTGTTGCAATCCACGCAATTGCACTGAGACTGCCTGTGATGAGAACGAGCCGATTTGTGTTGAATGGAGTGTTCACTCTATCACTACTGAGGGTAACCAACTGAATTAATCCATCGGGATCCTAACCGGTGTCGAGACACAGGGACCGCCGATTGAGGAAACACCGTTCAAACTGGACCCAGAATCTCCGTGAATACACGCGGTCCACTAGCGTGAGGCCGACCACGCCAGTCTCGCGACCCAATCTTGGGACAGATCACGGAGTCGTAGTCCTGTCTGCACGGCTTTCTCGGTGACATATCAAAACAGTAAACCGAATACGTGCCCATTATTTCAACGAACATAGATGTCGACATCTTATCGGATTTCTCGACGTTCGGGCAAGATTGTTTCTTCATCAATATGAACAGGCGTCGATTTCTAGCCACGACAGGTACTATTGTGGGCGCCACCACAGTAGCAGGCTGCACGAGCAGTGCGGACGACCCACCACCACGAAAATCAAACGTTATCGAGACCGTCACACTCGAGGATCAGTCACTCCAGGTTCAGTTAGAGCCGACGAGCGAGCAGTGGGTCATGTCTCGACGGAAGCTCTCTGCTGACGGGACCAACGAGACCACCGGCAAAACCATCAGTCGATCTCCGGTGTCCATCGGTGATGAGAGTGGTTCCCCCGGTTCGACGTCCGTTCTCCGGGAGTCAACTCAGGCAATTCGTGGGCTATTCGGTCAGTTGTCGCCTGTCGGAGTCGCCGCTGCCAAGGGGCGCGGAGCGACTGGCCGGACTACCAGCGGCGGATTCAGTTCCGCTCCGAAAACATCGAAAGGCCGAGGGTTGCTGTTTGGCGGTGCCTACGTCGGACCGTGGTACAACAATCACCAGGATGCGGTGAGTAAATACCCGGTCACGGCAACGACGCTGGGTGCTGTCTACCTCGGCGATAACGAGACGTTTCAGGAATCTGCCCCAGGCCCAGGTCCCGTGAGTTGGGACAAATCGGCCCCACCAGCAGATACTCCATCGTCGGCTGAACTGACCATGCCGGTGGTCAGGCCGGGCTGGTACCGGCTCAGTGCCGAGATCGAAGCGACCGACAGTGTCACCGGGCCGAATGACGACCCACAGTTCGGGTGGGAGTCAATCGACGCTCGCGTCGAGGAGACTGCTGATGGGACGGTCGAGATAGCTGAAAAGTGGAAGGTGTCCCCGCGGATCTAATCTGGCTGTGAGACAAACCCAACATATGCGTTCTATCACACACGTGCCAGGTAATTCTCTGGAGTCTGCAATCCACTCTGGGCTAGACCAACACTCACTCGTGATCTGATGAACCGCCCGTCTCTCCGCTCACCACGTCTCTCTACGCAGTCGTTGCTTCATTTCGAAGCACTCCTTGTGTCACTGTGCAGTTTCGCGTACGAACTCGTCTATTCGGAACTTCTCACGATCATGTACGGTGGTGCAGTAGTCCAATATGGGCTGACAATCGGGCTGTTTTTCTCCTCGCTGGGGCTGGGCTCGTTCCTAATTCGTCAATTCGCCGACCAGCAGTATTCGAACTTCTTCAGAGCCGAGCTTTACCTCGCGATTGTCGCCCCGGTCGGGTTCGTCTTCGTCTTCTGGCTCAACGGGATCACCCTTCCATCGGCGATTCCAACGATAATCGAGCAGGTCGCCGCACGACTCCCCGTGGTCGTGATTGGAGTGCTGTCGGGATTCGAACTTCCGCTGCTTCTCTCGATGGTCGAGGCTGAAAGTGAGTCACCTGACTCGGGCGCACCTCCGACACGGTGGCTGTTGACGGCCGTTTCTCGGCCAGGCAGACGCATTCTATCGGTTCTGTTTCACACCGACTCGTCATCGGAGACGACCGATTACGAGACCTACTCGACCGTTCTTGCGATGGACTACTTAGGCGGGCTCGCCGGAGCCTTCGTGTTCGTCTTCGGGTTGTATCCGCGGCTCGGCCTCATTCCGACGGTGTTTGTCCTCGCCTTTCTCAACGGCATTGCTGCACTTGGCTTTGCGGCCCGGTTCAGCGACCGACGATGGGGGCTGTATCGGTCTGAGTCACGGCAAGTCGTCACTCGCGAGCGGAAAGCCCTCTTTCTCGCGTGTGTGCTCATCACCGGCGGCTACGCCGGGATCGCGGTCAATCACGATTCCGTCGACCAGCAGCTGTCAGAGTATTATCTTTCGAACCTGATCGAGCAAGAACATCCCCCCGAGACGGTCGATGCAACGATCACCGAACACGAAACCACACAGTACCAGCAGTTAGTCAAATACGAGCGTGAATGGACGGGCGACGGCTCCAACCGGGTGTTTCCGTCTCAGACGGAGACCTGTTTCCGGCTCGATACGGCGATACAGTTGTGTGAGTCGTGGGCCGAGTCGTATCACCGCGGATTAGTCGACGTTCCGATGACGATGTATGCCAATTCCCCGGAGACAGACGTGTTGCTCGTCGGTGGTGGCGATTGGATCGCTGCCGACCGCCTCCGGAATCACAGTGTCTCGGTTGATCACGTTGACATCGACGGCGAGTTCATGGACAAAGCCCGCACTGATCCGTACTTCCGGCAGTATCACAACGATGCCTACGAGTACGACCGTCTCACCACCTACGAGATGGATATTTATCGATATCTCCAACAAACGCAGACCGAGTACGACCTCATTCTGTTAGACTTACCTGGAGCGACCAACGACGATCTGATGCCGCTTTACTCGACGGAATTCTACTCGCTCCTCAATAACCATCTCGCAGAAGACGGTGTCGTCGCGACCTGGGGATACTCCGAGTACGCGTATCCGGAGCATCATCAGACGTACATGGAGACCGTCCGTGATGCTGGATTTCAGTCGTATCAGTCGTATCGGAGCCACTACGACGCGACCGGTGACGGATCAGACAACCTCGGTGAACAGTTCTTCATCTTCGCACCCGACGATGAGCGGCCGACAATCACGCCGTCTGGAAACACCTCCGAATATGTGACTACTCACAAGACCGAGTACGCCAACATCGACTGGCGACCAACACCCCGATACGAGAACAGACAGCCAAACAGTGTGTTCCACCCGAATCGCAACATTATGATCGATACAACATATTCCAATGACGACTGACAAGCTGTATCTCCGATACTCGCAGTCGCCCGTCGAGATGGGCCGGGTTGACGTCAAACAGCGACGAACTGCGAGACTCGGTGACATCGAATTCAATCTCGCCATCATCGGCAATTCACACTATATCACGGCGCCCGAGATTAGCTTCTACGAGATGGTCTCTTGTGTCCCCCCTCGCGGGAGCCGCAGTCCGGACGCTGTTGTTCCGCTCACTGACGGGGTCACCGACCAGATTACTCACCAGACGGCGAATTATACCGCAGAGACCACCATCGAAGTGCAGCCGCTGGCTGACTGTCCGTCACCGGAATTAGCCGATATGGCGTATCGGTTTGCAGAAGGAGCGTACACGACAATCACACACACGTCTGTCGACTCGACGTACCGCACATACCATACCTACCCCGAGTATCAACTCGGCGTGTGCACCAGACAGATGATTCAGTCTGCTTCCGACGATTCGACAACCGCACGGCCGCACTCACACTAGCTATCGTGACAGATTTCGGGTGTCGCGGTTTCAATCTCGGTGTCGTGTGTCGTGGCGACGTGGGCTGGCTGCGTCTGCTGGTCCTCGGGCCGGCGATTGTGGCTGTGCCGTATCAGGTCACCTCCTCGCCCACGTTCACGCCGGCGAATCTCCCTCCGCGGTGTCTCGGCCACGCCGCTCTGAACTGGAGTATGCGAGCGTCGGGGTGCTTAGGAAGTCTCATCTGCTTCACCCACGAGTTCGAGCCGATTGGCTGACACGAGACGAGATTCCCGATCCGTTTCATGATCCTCCAGGAGAAGAGAGTGGAGAGAAGCTGTTCGTTGGTGTTTGTCGTCGACAGTCGGCAACGTTGATATCGCCTGAGTGACTACTACGAGTACACAGGTGCGCTGCTTCCCTGCTGTAGGTTTCACATATGTCATCTGGCACTGATTGGGACACAAACGCGGTCGAGTATAGCGGCGATATAGCGGTTAATGGCGACGAGACGCCGCCTGTTGGTATCGAATCGCCAGAGGACGTGTATTTCCTCCCGCACAGTATCGAAGGGGACCTCAAGATCGTGAACGCAGAGTACGTGTTCGCCGATGTTCCGACTGGAGACACCGTCGATGATCCAACTCCAGAAACCGAAATCACCGGCTCGCTGGAAGATGCGTACTACCAGCCACACGGCGTCGCTGGCGACGCTATTCTCGTGAACCCAGAAGACGTGTTTATCGCGCAGGACGCAGTCGAGGGACAGTTACAGGTAGTCGGCGACGAGCAGCGATTTTACGACGACCAGGCTTCCCCACAGTTCCCGTACGCCCAACTGGACGAGACCGTCGTCGGCTGGCAACAGTCAGCCACTGTCACGGAGCCGCGTGTCGGTGCGGCCGTGTCAGGATACGACAGCAGCCTCACTATCGAGGAGGCCGAACACGATCTCGACGTTTACGTTCTCGGGAGTGAACACGAGGTTCGGGTCACGAGCCAGGTCGGCCGCGAGCTGTCGGTGAACGCGTTTTTCGTCGGAACCAACAACACCGTATCGGCGGGGCCATACGTCGATGTCACTGTCGCGAACGAGAGTGGAACGGACAATACCGCCACGCAGGATACGTTTCCCGTCGACCGGCTCATCGAACAGACCGAGACGGACGCGTACAGTGAGGCTGGATTCGGCCGTGCACAAGTTACGTATCAACAGTCGGCCGACACTGATGACGAGTATTGCCCAAACTGCGGGTGTGTCGACGTCACTATTATCGAACGGCGGCAACGGGACGCATTCTTCGCGTTCGGTTCTCCGGTATACACCTACGACGATGGCGGAGTCTCATACGAGTGTGAAGAGTGTTCACCCCGTGGCAGTCCCAAAATGCAGCTCACTCCAGACGAACGCAGAGAGTTGTTCTCCTGATCAGAGCTCGCGACCGCCGACGATGACATCACGCCAGTGACGCCAGTGCGTAGTCGAGCGGTGATTCCTGGTGCTCACTCGTCTGGGTTGACCGGGCTCTTGTACTTAGGGTGGACTTTCTCGCCATTTCGCCACTGCCAGTAGTGGTAACGATTGTCGTTGATCTCTTTGATCGTAATTGTCGTCTTCGGCGGAAGGTTATCCGGAAGATCGTCCGGTTGTTCGTCGAACTCGGTCTCGTTAGCCCCCCTCTCGAGACCTCTTGGCGCTCGCGACGGTAGCCGCCGTTTGGGCTTGCCGTGATTTCAGCCGCATTCGGAGGCGACTGTTCGCCTTATGTAAAAATATCTCCGACAGACACCGATATCTTACATGAGGTGAGTTGAACCCAAACGACACCACGCTCACCCCTCCGGAATCGCTTCCGACCTCCCTTGCCGAAGGAATTCAAAAGCAGGATGAGTCGACTCTCGAGCATCTCCAGAAACACGTGGAGGTCGTGATTCAGTCACACGAAGGCGGTCGATTCGGCTGATTTACAGGCGGTTGAGGCGGATGCCACGGGGCTTGACCCCGTGAAGCCGACACCTCCTGAAGCACATAAGTAACTCGAAACACACGACACGACCAATTGTGACGGCATCAGTTGCCTCTGGGTTCAACTCCACAAACACGGACGGTCAGACGCTCTACCGTCGCCACCAAGGAGGTCGGGAAGCGACCGAATCCACGCCTGTGGAGACTGCACTCCCTGTGGATTCCCCGTGGAATCTATAAACCGCGTCGTGGAAACAGGAAGCC
>JAQCMZ010000354.1 GCA_028274825.1 Haloferacaceae archaeon | reverse complement strand
TGGCACACGGAGTCTGCTCCGGCGCCTGAACACTGAGTGAGACGTGCGGGTGGGCCTTCAGTGATGACTCTGGTCGAGTTGTACCACCTCTCCGAGCCGCTCTACCCGCTGGTTGACGAGAGTGTGGCGCTTGTACGCTATGATCACCGTTGAGCGGGACGATCCTGTCTGAGAGCAGTCATCAATCGGACAGAAACCGTATCGTTATAATTCAGCGGATTCTGTGTCTGGTAGAGATGGGTATTCTTGAGAATAAGGACCGCGCACGCCTGTTCTACAAGTATCTCTCCACGGTGTACGACCGGGTGAATCCGCTCTTCTGGACCGAGGAGATGCGCACAGACGCGCTCGAGTTGCTCAACGTCGAACAGACAGATCGCGTTCTCGACGTCGGATGTGGGACTGGGTTTGGCACTGAGGGGCTACTCGAACGTGCCGATAATATCCACGGCCTCGACCAGAGTGTTCATCAGATGGAGAAAGCCTGGGGAAAGTTCGGGAAACACGACCCGGTTCGGTTTTACCGCGGAGACGCCGAAAATCTCCCGTTTGCTGACGGCGCCTTCGATCACGTGTGGTCGTCCGGGTCAATCGAATATTGGCCGCACCCTGAGGAGGCGCTGGCCGAACTCCGGCGAGTGACCAAACCCGGTGGCCGAGTTCTGGTCGTCGGACCCAACTATCCGAAAAACAGTCTCAAGGCGCGTGTTGCTGACGCTATCATGCTGTTTTACGGCGAGGACGAAGCCGACCGGATGTTCGAAGACGCCGGATTTGTAGAGTGGGAGCATCATATTATGGGTCCACCGCGGAACACCGACGTCGCTATCACGACAATCGCACGTGTCCCGGTGGGAAAGAAGCCGGCGGCTGCAGTCGAAGGGGTTGCCGAGACAGATTGAGCCAGGAACAGAATCTCCCGGCCAGGTCGGTCACGTCCTTCGAGAAGACGCCACTCCGTCACCAGGCGAGAAGACAGCACAGTTAATCCACCTGAGAAGCTGAGAGAGCGAATCACCAGTCTGCTGAGACAGTGTGTCGTCTCTGTGCTGATGGCTCACGAGTGTCTGCACTCGCGGATACTCTATTTTTATCCACTCGGCGCACACAGTGACCAGTCGGCGCCGGGCCACCGTGACGGAGTGGACGGTCTCGGGGGCGATGGCGGTTGTCTGGAACCGCCTGTAACGGTGATTCACGACGGCAGTCAGCCGGGGTGACGTTGAAGTGACTCACCGAATCGAGTATTAGATGTTGGCAGTTCGATATTCGGTATGGGGGCGGTATACGCCACTTGGTGTTCCCGTTCGACTCGGGCAAGGTCATGCGTCACTGCGGGCCACGTTGCTAGTTACTACTCTACCCGAGTATCGGTCGTCGCGATCGGTTGACCACGGACCGAGACTCTGATCTCAACGCTGTCCCCACTGGTAGGATGCGGGTCGTTCGTCGTCGCGACCCGGAAGCTTGCACGCTCTCCCGGCCTCCACGTGTGTTCTGACGCGCTATTGAATGGCCCTGTTGGGGCTGACCGGAACCCTTCTGCTGCGAAGAACGGAATCGGTGGTTGTTTAGTGAGTGGTTCTCCGTTAATCTGGACAAATACTGTGACCTGCTGAACATCAATCTGGTCGCCACCACGGTGAACGAGGTCAATCCGGCCGCCGCTCGCGGAAGCCGACAGGGAAGCACTCGACGGCGGGTCAGTGAGTTCAGGGGCGACACAGAACACAGCACCCATAACAGTCCCTGCGAGGGCAACGACGAGTCCGAGCAAAAGAACACTGGCAACCGGCGAACAAACGCCGCCTCGGTCAGCCCGAATCCCAGACCGTCTTTCAGACCGAGAGTCTACTCGTGGCACCGAGAGCAGTTCCCTGTCCGTTTTTATTTAGCTATTCGGGTGAGTCGTCTCGATCCTCCCGCCAGAGTCGCTCACGTCGCGTCGCTCCTCGCAGGGGCCTCAATATTGCTAATCAGAGGAGTCGTCGGGTGTCGTCGGCTCTCGAGGCTCGATTTCGTCGACACGGACGACAGACGGACCATCCGCAACCCCCTGAATACGGTACGTCTCGCCGGGTTCAAGCGTCCAGACGAGCCCGCTGGAGTCGGTTACTCCGACCGTCGTCGCCCGTGCACCGATACCGACAGTCACCACTACACCCTCAATCGGCTCGCCGGTGTCAGAGTCGCGGATCGCCACACGGGCGGGCCCGCCACGATAACTATACATCACAGTCGCCTCTAATCCCTCTTCAGTCACCACGCGATACGTATCGGGATTCAATTCGGCAAGATTGAATCGTTGGTGCTCTTTGAACACCTGGTTACTGCCAGTCCCGACGAATGTGGTGAGACTTCCCTCCGGATTGGAGACTCCAACTCGGAAGATCCCCCCAGACCCGGTCGATTCACGATTCGTCTGTTTGGCCCACGTCTCTGGATAGGCCCGAGAGGTGATATTCTCAGCGTCTCTCAGCGAGTCGAACGTTTCTCCCGAGCGTTCCCACCGGCTGCCGCGGAATGTCTCGCGGACATATTGGTCATCGATCATCGCTGCCATGGTTACTGATCCACCGCCGGTTTCGACGTATATCGGCCCTGCAGGAGTGTTACCACGGACGATATCCTCCGCGTGTGACCGGACTGGGCCGTCATACGTCTGAAGCCGGAATTCGAGGTTTATTCGGCGGGTTTCGAGGCCAAAATCCGACGTATACGGCCGGAGAGCATCCAGCCGATCGCGAAGCGAATTCGCCCGTGCGGCAATGCGTCCCATCTCGACAAGGAATTCGCTATCTGTGAGTTCACCCTGTGAATGTGCCTGAATCGCGTCACGCTGCCGTCGATTGAGTGACACTTCAGCTTGTTCAATTTGTGTGACTGCATCAAGGGTTCGAATCTCGCGTTCATCTTCATTAGGCGCCGACTCCACGTGGTCAACGACAGCAACCGCGTTGATCTGGTTGCTGACACGCGTCACTTCAGAATCGATTGCAGAGGCGAGATTTCCGTGATGACGGTCTAGACTCGTCTGTTCAAGCTCAGCGGATGGCACCGATAGCACACGGTTCCCGGACTGATTATTTGCCTGAACGCTCACGTCTGCGGTCTCTCCGCTCTGGATGACAGATGCGTCTGCATCCGGAGACAACTGAATATTAGTTTCCGCTGCCGGGGCCCCCAGGATATCTTCTCCGACTATGACCGGGACAGAGGCAGAGGCACCCCCAGTCGACGCTCCCGCTCCGGCCAACAGAGTCAGTAATAAACCGACGACAATCAGCGAGAGGACTCTCATCAGTCGCCATCTACCGCCTCTGGTAATAAAAAGGTCACATGTCACAATGTGACTCAACTGGACGAAGTAGTGGCGACGACTTCGTGAAGGGTTCTCGGCTTTCCCCAGCGCTACCGAGGGATGACATCGGTGCGCGAGAAGACGCAGACCACAGGAGGTAAACGGGACTTCGGTGTCAGATTGCCGGAGGACCCATGATGAAAAAGAGTTTTGCGATGTGAATAAAATTAGGTAGTACATGCGGGTCGCTGTAGTCTTGATACTCCTGCTAGTAACTGTCGGGCTGCCGATAGCTTCCGGGTCGGTCGTGTCGGGAGCACTCGGAGAGTCGCTAGTGAACCCAACACACGGGAGTGTGACTGAAGATGCCGAAACGCGGCTCAGACCCGCCGACCCCGACACCACCGTGAGGAGGGCGACAGCGCCGACAGCAGCGGCCATCCAAGAGACAGTTGACGGGGATCCGGAAATCGAGTTTCAAATCGGGCTGACAGCAGACGGCGACGCCCGATGGACGATTACCGTGAGATACGAACTCGCGAGTGAGGGGAGTGTTGAAGCGTTTGATACTGTCGGTGAGATGTTCGAGAGTGGAGAAACCGGTCCTCGCATCACACCATTCCGTAACTATGCGGCCACAGCCACTGAGGTGACCGACCGAGAAATGCGAATCCAGGCTGCCAAGCGAGTGGCAGAGGTAACGAACACATCTGGTGACGGTGAGGGTCGCAGTGTGGGGGAGTTACGGCTGAGTTTCACATGGACGGCTTTTCTCGAGTCTGAGGATAACACACTCGTGCTCGGTGATGTGTTCCTCGTAGGTGAAAACGGGGAATCCTGGCTTGACTCGCTGAACGACAACCAGGTGCTGAGAATCCAGACACCCGACGGATACCGGGTGGACAGTATCCCAGCGTATACTCCTCAGATTGATGAGAATGCACTCGTAATCGAAGGCCCAGAAACGTTTGACTCGGACAGCCGCATTCGAGTGGTCTATTCACCGGTCACGAACCAGGTGCCGGGATCCGGGGTCTCGCTATCCGACGACTGGACGCTATTGTTCGGGCTGATGGCTGTCGGATTGGTGTTACTCGTGGGTAGTCTCTTCTATCGGAACCGCGCAGACGAGGACACTCCGCCAGCCGGGGGGGCGACAGACGGAGCAAGTTCGGGGCCAGACGATGGTCCGACAGACACACCCGGGTCAGCTTCGTCAGTAGCAACCACAGGTGATAGCGAGCCCGATACCGACGAGACAGCCGAGACGGATCTCTCCCTGTTGTCCGATGAAGAGCAAGTCGAACAACTTCTCGAGCGGAATGGTGGGCGGATGCGGCAAGCAGATATCGTCTCAGACACGGGCTGGTCTGACGCCAAAGTCTCACAGTTGCTCTCTAAAATGGCTGACAATGAGCGGGTTGAGAAACTCCGTCTCGGGCGAGAGAATCTCATCTCTCTCCCTGGCCGCAGCGGTATCAACGATGGTGACCCGCGAGAAGGATAAGTTACAGAAATCGAAGCAGTCACCACAGGAGTAGCATAGAGTCGACGTGACGCGATACAGCCGTCGTATCGCTCTCGGGCGGAATCCACGACCGCTGATTCCTCGAGACAGAACGTGTGTTGAGACAGGCGACAGACAGGGGCGAAAAGAAAACCGCGTTCACGCTCACGACGGCACCGAGTGCGTCTCGGTCGAAGCCGAGCTCACTGCAGTTTCTGAGTCAGGGTGTTCCGGGTGAGCAATGTGTGACTCTCCGCAAGCAATATCCTCTGACGATATGTATTGAAAATTGATGAAAGTTCTCGTCATTGTGAGAGAGGTCAGCAAAATCGAGGATGGCTTCACAGTCGATGATACGTCCGTCACTGATGCATATTTCGAGTACGACCTCAACGAGTGGGATGATTACGCTATTGAGTCGGCCGTACAGATCGCCGAGAATACCCCGGCTGTCGAAACTGTCGGGGTGACTATCGGCCCAGAGCGGGCTGAGGAGACTGTGCGTATGTCACTAGCAAAAGGACTCGACCGAGCGATCAGAGTCTGGGACGACACTCTGGAAAGCGTCAGTGATGTCGCGACCAGGCCCACGACTCAGATTCTCAGGCGTGTCGTTGCCCGAGAGGATCCTGATCTCGTGCTCACAGGTGTACAAGCGTCCGACGATGCCTCCGGTGTCACCGGAGTCTCGCTGGCTGACGCAGTCGGGTTTGAACACGCTGCCGTCGTCAATGATATTGAGTTGCAAGAAGAATCACAGATGGTGTTTGTCCGGCAAGAACTGGAGGGTGGCCTGGAGCAGTTAGCCGATGTCGAACTCCCAGCCGTGCTGACGATCCAGGCGGGGACGAATGAGCCCCGATACGCCAGTCTCCGAGGGATCCGACAGGCCCGTGAAAAAGAAATTGCAGTTACGACTCTCGCCGAGCTTGGACTGTCGGCTTCAGACATGGCCAGCGCGCTCACACTCGCCAAGATGTATAAACCCAAGAGCAACTCAGACCCAGAAATACTCGATGGGAATCTTGAGAAAACTACTACAGAACTCGCGAGTACGCTCCGCGAAATGGGGGTAGGTCAATGAGTGACGTAGTGACGGTCGCTGAGCATCGGCGTGGTGAACTGCGTGATGTCTCTCACGAGCTAATAACCGCTGGTCGGGAATTAGCAGACGACCTGAGTGGCCGGCATCATCTTGCCGTGATTTCTGGAGATGTTGAGAGGTTCGCCCAGGAGCTGAATTGTGACGGCGTAGATACCATCCACACGATTGATCGAGGCGAGGAATTTAATCACGGCGTCTATACAACTGCGATCGAAGCGTTGTATGACGAACTCCGACCAACGGCGCTCGTGATGCCGCACACCGTCAACGGGCTCGATTACGCGCCGGCAGTGGCTAACAGCCTTGACCTCCCGTTGGTGACGGACGTTACAGGGATCAACGCCGAAGACGGGGTTACTGTGACTCGTGAGATGTACGGGTCGAAGGTGGAGACTGACATTCGCGTAGACAGCGACCACTGGGCTATCACGGTTCGTGACAATGAGTGGTCTGCCGCCGAGGCTGATGGTGGTGCCGATGTCAATCCATTTGAGGTTGCTATCGATAGCGACACACTGGGCACCCAGGTACGCGGGTTCGAGCAGAACAAGACTGATAATATCGATATTACCGATGCAGAAGTGCTCGTGTCGGTCGGTCGCGGTATCAAAAGTGAGGACAATATCGAGATGGTTGAAGAGTTATCCGAGGCACTCGGCGCAACACTGTCGGCGTCCCGGCCGATCATCGACAACGGATGGCTCCCGAAGAGCCGACAGGTCGGACAGTCCGGCAAATTTGTTACGCCAGACGTGTATATTGCCGTGGGGATCTCTGGAGCCGTTCAGCACATCACCGGTATGAAGAGTGCAGAAACCATCATTGCGATCAACAACGACCCTGACGCGCCTATCTTCGATGTGGCCGATTATGTGATCGTCGATGATCTGTTCGAAGTTGTCCCAGCACTCACCGAAAAATTCGGCACGTAGCCTGGCTGCGGTCGGGTAATTACAATCGCTGAATAAGGCGTATACTCTCGTCGCTGTGTATCCGGGTTTTCTTCGCTCATCGTGATGTCATCATGAACTGTCTCGAGCTCATCACCGAGGTAGCTGGCTCGTCTCTCTACAGATAACCAAGGCGAGTGCCTCGGGGCCTGCCCCGAGGCATTTCACGTCTTGTCTCGTTTTGCCTGACCAGAGAGATGATGTCAAACTGGCGGTGTGTTTTTGTAATCGTAGAGAGTTTGTTAGAGCATGCCGCCGACCCTGTTGAGTGGTGCGTTTGGGCTGTTACTCGGTGTGGCGCTGCTCGGCGCAGCATTCAGCCGCCGTTCCATTACAGTGGTCGCCGCTGCGGCGATGCTCCCTGATCTTGACGCAGTTGCGAGTCTCATTATTCTGGGGGCGACGAACAGTCTCTTACACAATCTTTGGGTGCCGGCGATTGCCGGGGTCATCCTCTACTGGGATGGGAAACGGGCGACGCCGTGGCTACGAACCCGATACGGCTGGTGCGGACAGCGTGTCGTATGGGTGGCGCTGGCAGCGTATGTCGGTGCAGGGGTTGGGGTCGACCTGTTCAGTTACGAGGGAGTAAACCTGTTTTACCCGGTTCACGACAGCTTTTATGCGATCGCGGGATGGCTCATCTATTCGACACAAGATGGCCTAATCGAGACGTATCTCGGGGTCGGCGCCGGCGACACAGGCTTGCACGTCGCCGGCACTACCGCGACTCACCATATCCCGACGTGGGTGAACCCGACACCGGGGACGAGTAATCCTGACGAGGCTGAGCGGCGCGTGACACTGCTGAAATCCGGTTGGCAGGCGGTCGTCGTCGTGACCTCGATTGTCGCCGTCACGATTCGGGGTCTCGAACAGCGAGTAGAAACGAGCCTCGAAGACTCTGGCCACAGTTCAGGGTATGAAGCCTCGAATCTCGACGTTCGTGAAGATAGTCACAAGACCGAGACTGAGACTGAGACTGAGACCCGTTTAACAGAGACCGTTCACGACTCGAACACGGACACGATTCCTATCGGTGTGCCACACAGTGAAGCCAGCCCGGAAGACTCTGCACGGCAGCCAGAGCCGAGAAATGACGAGAGAGAACCCGCTAAAGGTGGAGAGAACCCGGCACCCGGAGAGAGCGGAGACCAGTCCTGATGCCATCGACGGTCGTTCACGCCGGATTCGCTCTTCTCCTGACGATGGCACTGCTCAACCGGACGACCCTCAACTGGCGACTACTCACGCTCCTGTTAGTGTTAGTCGTCGCCCCGGAGGCAGACACAGTTGCCGGTCTCGTGATGACCGGCGCACATCGGTCAGTGTCTCACAATCTCGTCGCCCCTGTCGGAATAGCGGGGCTGATTTACTGGGATACTCGTTACAGAGAAGAGTCGTGGATTCGCGGTCGCTGGCACGATCATGGAGTGAGAGTTGTCTGGGTTGGACTGTTCGTTCACGTGTTCGCACACATACTGCTCGATTATGCACATCTCGATGGTATCAACGTGCTGTTTCCGGTCTATGATCAGTTTTTCCGGCTCGAAGGAGAGTTGGTTCTCTCGACGGTCGACGGGATTAGCCAGACGTTCCTTGAACTCGAAGTCGACCCCGGAACAGGTGGTGAACGGATAAACGTTGGCGCTGTCGGGACGACAGAGGAGGTACACGTGAACAATCCAGTTGAACCCGATGGGGGAGGGCAAACACAGACTAGCCCGGCAGAAGAGCCCGTAGACCGACGGTTCCCGGTCGCGGTGTACGGGTGGCAACTCTACATGATAGTTTCAGGCTTGTTCGTTGTCGGGGCGCGGCGACTGCAACGCCGCCGTGAGTGATTTGCGAAACCATCTCATAGCAGTCCTAACGCGCGAAGCTACGACTTCGGGCGTGAACTCCCTCAAAGTCACCCCCCGAGGCTCCTGTCTCAATGATTGACGGTTCAAGCACAGACTCGTGAGAGTCGTCACCCACAGCAATTCCGGTCTCCGCAGTCGTCACTTCGGCCTGTCGCAAATCTTGCTTGATATGACAGCACACGATGTCTGACCATCCGTAGTTGTGAACGCTATGTCAGACGCACTAGCTATCATAGCTTACCAGTCCTTGGCAGTTTGGGGACTGTTATTCAGTCCGGGGCTGCGGCAGGGAGGATATCTTTCAGACAGTGACCGTCAGGGAATAATCAGTCCGAATCATCTCACTGAATTCTGAAAACTCTCCCTCGGGGATTTCCCCAATTTCGAGTGACGCCGCTCGTCGTCCGGTCGGAGTACCCGAAGGTGGACAACGTGGACGTGCCGTGGTGGTGGAGCCGAGACGACCAAGCGCAGCTGC
>JAQCMZ010000532.1 GCA_028274825.1 Haloferacaceae archaeon | reverse complement strand
GTGGGCTTGTCGGTGGACTCGCAAGTGTCGTGCTCCACGAGCGGACAGCCCCACACCCATCTCTTTCGAAACCCGGGCTTTCTCAGGCGGCTTCCAGCAGGGGAGTCAGAGGGACTCGTTCAGTATCCCTACCGGTAGGGCTGACAGACTGCCCGTCTCACCGGCCGCTTCTGGGCCTGTGAGACGTGTGTCATACTCTTTGTTGAAGTCGCATACCGATTACGCGCTTCCTCCGGCTCAAGCCGTGGGCTTCCGCGCTGTTCCCGCTGTGATCCTCTCGACTGCCTGCGCAGGGGGCCGCTCACCGTGTGCTATCACTTGCCGACGAAAGCGGTATTATCACACCAATCAAAATCCCCTCTATGCCTGGTGACAGCGAGGATCCGACCGACGATATTCAGTATCACGTCGAACTCGCGGAAGGAGATGTTGCAAACACAGTTTTGCTTCCAGGGAATCCTGAGCGCGTCGACAAGTTGAAAGCCATCTGGGACACCGCGGAGGAAGTCGCACATCATCGGGAGTACCGGACTGCGACGGGAACGTATGATGAGGTTCCGATCTCGGTGACATCGACGGGGATCGGCTCTCCATCAGCGGCAATCGCGCTCGAAGAACTGGCACGTATCGGCGTAGATACGTTTATTCGGGTCGGATCCTGTGGCGCTATCCAAGAACAGATGGCGGTTGGCGACCTCGTGATCTCGACCGGCGGCGTCAGACAGGAGGGCACCAGCAGTGACTACATCCGTCAGGACTACCCCGCTGTCGCCCATGAAGAAGTGGTGTCGGCGCTCGTGGCAGCAGCCGAACGACTTGATTTCGCCTATCACGTGGGTATCACCATGAGTTCCGATTCGTTTTACACTGGCCAGGGGCGCGTCGGATACGACGGATACGATCCGAACGTCTCTGAATCTCTTATCGAAGAGCTTCGACAGGCGAACGTCAAAAACATCGAGATGGAAGCAGCAGCGTTGATGACGCTCGCGAACGTCTATGGCCTTCGGGCTGGGGCCGTCTGTTCAGTGTACGCTAACAGAGTCACTGGAGAGTTTCGGACGGAGGGAGAACATCGGGCTGCCGAGTGCGCGAGTCTCGCCGTGAAACTTCTCGTGAGGATGGACGAAATCAAACAAGAAGCCGGCGCTGACAGATGGCACGCTGGGCTCTCTCTGGCTTCATCGAACTAGAGAACGCTTCTCTCTGAGGAGACTCCGCCAGCTGAGACATCTGCGCTGCAGTCGAATTGCGATCACAGGTCACCGATGATATCACTCCACCCTCATCGAGTAAACGCAGTGAGAGCGGTGTATTCTATCTCATAGTTGATGGTCGCGAGTGACCCTGTCTGAAACTGAGTCGACTCCAGTGCGCGGCAGAACTGCCGCGAGATGCGACTCGAAAAACTCCAGATCCCTGTCGCGCGATCATGACATATCGATACAGACTGAGTAGAGTATCCGATTGTTTGACTCTCCCCTCATCCCTGGAGGGGCGGGCTTCCGTTATCTCTCTGTCACCACCGAATCCGCATTGTTTCAAAGCGCATATATAAATTGGCCGCAGAACAGTTGTATGATACCGCGTGTGGTCGTCGTCGGCGCTGGATATGCCGGCGCTGGCACGGTGAGAGCGCTTCAAAAGAAGATAGACGGTGAGGCTGCAATCACATGGATCTCAGAGCACGATTATCATCTCGTGTTGCACGAAGTGCATCGGGTGATCCGAGACCCATCGGTCGCCGAGAAAATCACGGTGCCCATCGGCGATATCAAAGCCCCTGAAACAGAATTCATCAAAGGACGGGTCACAGATGTCGATTGTGAAGAGCGCACTGTCGAGACAGTTGCGGGCGATTCAATCGAATACGATTATTTACTGATGGCAATTGGCTCTTCGACGGCATTTTACGGGATTGATGGCCTTCAAGAGCACTCACACGAACTCAAGGGACTCGAGGACGCCCGGACAATCAACGAGGAAATTCGACAGGCAGCGATAGCGGCCACCCAAAGTGACCCTGTGAGGGTTGTTATTGGTGGGGCAGGTCTTTCTGGAATCCAATCTGCAGGCGAAATTGCTGAGTTCAGAGACGACCAGCGGGCCCCAATCGATATCACTCTCGTAGAAGGACTCGATGAAGTGTTTCCTGGAAACGACGCCGAACTACAGACTAGACTTCGAGATCGTCTCACCGATCGCGACATCAACATAAAAACTGGAGAGTTTATTTCGAAGGTTGATGAGCAGACGGTCTATTTAGGCGGTAGTCAGGACGAAGCCTCCGACACGCTGGAGTATGATATTCTCTTGTGGACCGGTGGCATTACTGGCCAAGATGAACTCTCCCGTGTCGATATCGACTGTGATGACCGGTCCGACCGAGTTGTTGCCGAGTCGGACTTCACCACCAGCGACGACAGAGTGTTTGCCATCGGCGACACGGCACTAATCAACCAGGGCGAAGACGTTGTCCCCCCGACGGCCCAGGCCGCCTGGGACGCGGCGAAAGTCGCGGGAGAAAACCTGGCTCGAGCTATTAACGGCGGCCAATTTGAAACGTGGAAACACAGGGATCAGGGAACAGCCATCTCGATTGGTGAAAAGGCGATTGCACACGATGTCTTCGGTATCCCTATCAAAACATTCGGCGGCTTGCCGGCCAAGTTGTTGAAAAAACTGATTGCTGTTCGCTGGATTGTCGAAGTCTCATCGGTCAAACGGGGGCTAGGCGCTTTCTCAGACATGTGATCACAGCCGACCGGGGCGAACCCCCCTCCCCACGGTCACAAAAACCAGGCAGAACACTCACCGCTTGAGCGGTGAAGTGTATCCTGCCCGCCTGACGGGTGAAACAATGTTAGTTGACCACTGAAGCCGATGGGAACTACTCCGCTCGACTCGAGAACTGAGCACCCTCGGTGTTGGCAAGGAGTGATACAGCAAAGCATTTCGAGAGTGTCACACTCGGATGCCGGCTCACCCAGGTGTCTCCCGACTGCTGGCGAGTCAGTTCCCACATGGGTGAGCAGCGGGGTTGTGAGTGAACCTAGCAGAAACCCAGTCCTGTGCAGTGAGTGTCGACGCCGGAGCACTCGGCTGGTAGTGCCACCACTCTGTCAGGGGAGGACAGACAGTCGCCCCGCCAGTCCAACGCGGGTAGCCTGATTGACACTCCTTTGCATTCTCCCTCGGGTACTACCCAGCACGTGCTTTTTCCACGAACCCGGGCGCTTCCGCGCTGTCTCTGCTGTGAGACAGCTACCATCCAGCCACTCGCACACGAGACTCTGTTACCGGGCAACAGGTTGGCGAGGATGCAGACATGTCAGAGGGGTAGCTGGCGGTCAGCTCTCGTTCGACCGGGCACACGATTGTTCTGACTTCTCCGTAGTGTGGGGTGCCGGTGAAGAGACTCGAAAGCGTGGGCCTTCCAGCAGGACACTTGGAGACGCCGTTGGCAGGGTTCGACCGTCTTCGGCACTCCAAGCCGGTGCGTTACCGTGGTGGCTGTCGACCGAGTGATGCAACCGCTGACGACCGTCTATGACGTGACGGTCTCGACTCCATTAGATCTGCACCCTCACGTTGTGGTGATCGAAGTGAGAAAACTCAGCCCACCCTCACATAGAGCAAACTGCGTTTGTGGAGGCAGAAAGTGAAACAGATCACACACACTCTCCAGACGCGGGTCAAGCGTGGGGTTTCGAGAGATGTCTGTGTATCAGTTATTGGTAATACGATTTCTTTATTCAGTGGTGATCTGGTAACAAACCATGATACACCATCATTACATGTCTCGTATTGAATAATAAAACCGTGTTTTCAATTACTGGTATTGAGATGGCCTCAGTGCGCCGGATCCTCACTCGGCGCTTTCATGTCTCCAATCCGGAGAATCACTACATTACTTGCTCCGTCCGTGGCGTCGACAGTCCCAGTAATCGTGAGTTTTGACAGAGGAGTCGGGCCAACGCGAATAGCATCGCCCTCGGAGAATTCTCGGACTGACCCCTGGACCGTGAGTTCTGCTCGACAGAGTTCGGGGTGATGGACCGTAGAGAGGTTGATCCCTTCCACGTTCACATCTTCAATTTCGGTGCCCTCACGTACCAGTGTTACCGAAGCAGGTTCGTCCATCTGCTGGACGTCGAGCGCCTCGTACGCGTCCGCTGTCGGCTTGTATCCGCCCTTCGGACCGGGAACACCCTCGACAAGCTGCAATGCTTTCAGACTCTGCATCTGATTTCGGATTGTCCCCGGGTTCCGGTTCACCTGCTCTGCGATCGTCTCTCCTTTGACCGCTTCCTCTGTTTCTCGGAACAGATTGATCAGAGCGGTAAGGATGGTTTCTTGACTTGATGTGAGTTCTATAGATGACATGATTGTAACTTTGTGGGCAGTAGGTTTAAATTCGATGGCGGCACTGATTAGCCAATTGTTCGCCGCGAGTAGCAAGTTGAGTCGTATACATTCCGGCTATCCAGCCGTCCTCTCCGTCTCACAGAGCCAGTAGTCGGAAGTGTGTGCTCAAGTATGGCATCTCACTCTACTGTGACGGGGTTCAAGCGTTTCACTAACAGACACCCGGTGTGAACGACGTTCGAATCATCGGGGCACCGACCGACTACGGAGCGAACAGACGTGGCGTAGATATGGGTCCGTCAGCCATCCGATACGCTGGATTACAAGCGGAACTGAGGCGGGCGAACGTCACCCCGATCGATACCGGTGACCTCGTGGCCCCACGTGCAGAGGAGGTTGATCCGACTGCTCGGGAACTGTCCACCGGTCACGCAAAGTTTCTCCGAGAGACGGAGCAGGTTTGCACAAAACTCCGAACGGTCGTGGCCAAGTCGCTGGTTGATGGAGACACCCCTCTCGTGCTCGGAGGCGATCACTCGGTTGCGATAGGGTCGGTCGGCGGGTCAGCCGAGAACGCACAGATCGGGGCAATCTGGTTTGACGCGCACTCCGATCTCAACACCCCGTCGACGACCCCAACTGGGAATGTGCACGGGATGGCGCTCGCGGCCGCTCTCGGAGTCAACGAGTTTGGCGGGATCGAGTGGGCGGAAGCGCCTGGGCTTCACGCTGAAAATGTCGCGATTGTCGGCCTGCGAAGTGTTGACCCGTCAGAGCGATCGCTTATCGACACCCTGCCGGTGACGGCGTTCAGTATGGCTGATATCGACCGGCGAGGGATTTCAGACGTGCTCACAGAGACACTGGAAATCGCTGGGGGAGACACCGACGGGATTCACGTCAGCCTCGATCTCGACTGGCTCGATCCGACCGAAGCACCTGGTGTCGGAACTCCCGTCCGCGGCGGTGTCAGCTACAGAGAGGCCCACACTGCCATGGAGATGCTCAGTGATGCCGCGACACTTCGCTCTATGGAAGTAGTTGAAGTAAATCCAACTCTCGACCAGAACAACGAGACTGCCGAACTAGCGACCGAACTGGCTGCCAGTGCCTTCGGAAAGCGAGTTTTGTGATCTCCCTGTATCGATGTTTTCACGATCGTTTCGAGAACACGAACCGACTCTGGTTGGTATCCTAACTATCGGCTCGCCGGCAGAGCGGCTGATCGTCAGGAAGATCTCCCTGGAGAGAACTCGACCAGTGATTCAAAAATATCGAGCGTGGATTCGACCTCCCTCAGTCTGACAGAGGCTTGTCTCCGAGTTCAGTCATTGACCGTCGATTTCGTCGCCTGGCTCTACGAGCTGTGGTTCCTCGGTATCGGCTGACTCCGCTTCGTCAGCGGTGATTTCATCGGCGGCTGGTTCATCGGCCATTGAGCCGGCACTGATCACGTCCACGGATGCTACCCCGTCTTTCTCGTCCAGTTGCATCACTTTCACGCCTTTCGTATTCCGCCCGACAACTGAGATGGTTTTCACCTCGGTGCGCATAATCTGTCCGTTCTGGCTCATCACCAGAAGGTGATCATCGTAACCGACAGTTTTCACTGCGGTGACGGAACCGTTTCGGGAGCCGGTCTCGATATCAATCAGTCCCTTACCGTTGCGCGACTGGACTCGATAATCGCGCAGAAGCGTCCGCTTTCCGTAGCCGTTTTCAGTGACGGTCAGCGTCCAGTCGTCAGTCTCTGGGTCGATCGCGGCCAATCCAGCGACCCTATCGGACCCCTGGAGGTCGATCCCCCGAACCCCGCGAGCAGGCCGGCCCATCGGCCTGATCTGGTCTTCGGGAAATCGGATTGCCATCCCGTCACGACTCCCCACAACAATTGTGTATTCACCATCAGTCACCTCGACATCGACCAGTTTATCATCGTTTTCGAGTCTGAGCGCGCGAATTCCCGTGGACAAGATGTTATCGAACTCTTGGACAGCGGTTCGCTTCACGTATCCGTCCTGGGTTGCCATGGTGAGATACCGCTCTTCATCGACATCTGCGCCGACCTTGTCGCAGTTAACGACGGCAGTGATCGTCTCGTCAGCATCAAGATCGAGAAGATTCACTGCAGATTTCCCCCGCGCGGTGCGAGACATCTCCGGAATTTCGTATGTTTTCAACTCATAGACCTGTCCGTCTGTTGTGAACGCCAGGAGGTAGTGATGACTGTGCGCAACGAATACCGACGCCACGGAGTCGCCGGCTTTGAGATCAGCCCCGATGATACCTTTCCCAGCGCGGTTCTGCTGACTGAACGTATCTAACGGCATCCGCTTGATGTAATCGTCTTCACTCATCACAACGACACACTGTTGTTCTGGGATCAGATCTTCGTGGGTGACTGTCCCCGCGTCTTCGATGAATGATGTCCGCCGCTCGTCAGCATATTCGGCTTTGATATCCCGGAGTTCCGAAACAATCACCGTATCTAATTCGGCCTGGGAGTTGAGAATTTCTTCCAGTCGTTCGATCCGTGCCTGAACCTGTTCGAACTCCGATTGGACCTCATCAGCCTCCATGGATGTCAGCGAGCCAAGTTGCATCCGAACGATATGTTCGGCTTGGTCCTGAGAGAATTCGAATCCAGACCGGAGCGCCGCGATCGCGCTGTCACGGTCCTGTGAATCACGTATCGTCTCGACAACGGTTTCAGCGTGTTCTAACGCCTGGAGCCGACCCTGAAGGATGTGTGCGCGATCTTCTTTTTCCCGGAGTTCGTCTTCCGAGCGGCGGCGAAGGACCTCTCGCCGGTGAGTAAGGTACTCTACGAGCGTTTCCTTGAGATCCAGCACTCGCGGTTCACCCCCGACTAACGCGAGATTGATCACACCGAATGTCCGCTCTAAGCGGGTTTCTAGCAGCTGGTTTTTCACGACTTCGGGGCGAGCATCTCGCTTCAATTCTACGACCACTCGGATCCCATCCCGGTCCGACTCATCACGGAGATCTCGAATCCCTTCGAGACTGCCGTCGTTGACGTCCTCGGCAATCCGTTCAACGAGGCGAGATTTGTTCTGTTGGAACGGTAGTTCCGTGATCACAATTCGCCCTGCATCTTCGTTTACCTCGAACTCTGCACGGACCCGGACTCGTCCGCGGCCTGTTTCGAACGCCTGGCGGACATCCGACCGTCCAACAATATTGGCACCGGTGGGGAAGTCAGGGCCCTTGATGTGTTGCATCAGTTCGCCGATAGTGCAGTCTGGGTCATCGATCAGATGAATCGTCGCGTCGATTACCTCTCCGAGATTGTGCGGGGGGATATTGGTCGACATCCCCACGGCGATTCCAGACGACCCGTTCACCAGAAGATTGGGAAACGCCGATGGGAGTACTTTCGGTTCCTCCAACCGGTCGTCGTAGTTGGCTTGGAAGTCGACGGTGTCGCGGTCGATATCTTCGAGGAGTTCTTCCGCGATCGAATCCATCCGCGCTTCTGTGTATCGCATTGCTGCCGGCGGATCTCCGTCCACGGATCCGAAGTTTCCCTGCCCGTCCACGAGCGGGTACCGCATCGAGAAGTCTTGGGCCATCCGGGCCAGTGTGTCGTAGATGGCCGAGTCGCCGTGGGGGTGGTAATCACCCATCGTCTCTCCAACGATCGACGAGGACTTTCTGTGGGAAGAGCCCGAACTCACTCCTGCTTCGTTCATCGCGTACAGAATGCGCCGATGGACGGGTTTGAGTCCGTCACGGACATCCGGCAGCGCTCGTCCCGCGATGACACTCATCGCGTAGTCGATATACGACTGCTCCATCTCGTTTTCGATGCGAGTGTTTTCGATTTGCGGCGCCTCCGACGAGTCGGAGTCAGTGTCGGTAGGATTGTCTGAACTCATTAGATATCCACCCAATCAGCGTCTGTCGCGTGTTCTTTGATAAATTCACGTCGCGGCTCGACTGCATCACCCATCAGGATGTTGAACATCTTGTCGGCACTGGCTGCATCCTCGACATTGATCCGCTTGAGCCGGCGATTAGTGGGTTCCATCGTGGTTTCCCACAACTGATCCGGGTTCATCTCGCCGAGTCCCTTGAACCGCTGAACCTGGTCGGGGTCACCGTCGCACTTGTCAGCAACAATCTCGTCTCGTTCGGCTTCCGTCATCGCGTCAAACGTCTCCCCGTGGTACCGGACCCGATACAGCGGCGGTTGCGCCGCGTACACGTATCCTCGCTCGATAAGCGGTTTCATATGCCGATACAGGAGTGTGAGCAGGAGCGTCCGGATGTGTGCGCCGTCGACATCGGCGTCAGTATTGTGGGCACAAATACCACCCATCCCGGCGACGAAGTTCTCGTCTTCGTCGACCGAGAAGTCGTACACATATCGACCGCTGGGCTCGACCTCGTCGACACTCTTGACCGACAGTCCGACGAGATCCTCGGAGATGTCACAGTATCGTGCAGTGTCAGAACCGTCATCGCCGTCGATTTTCCCACCGAGACGGTCGGCGTCGCGATGGTCATCCCACACAGTCTGAATCCGCGCCAGATCCGAGCGGGTCGCGACGATGACCGTGTGACTGTCATCAGTCGTCTCGGTTTCGGTCTCGTGGTCTTCCTGGTCGGGTGCGTCCACTACCGCGTGAGATGCCACCACACTCCGTGCAGAGAGCAGATACATCAGCCCGCTTGCAAGGTGACGGGAGGGTGTCGTCCACGAAATCTTGTTTTCGGTGACTGCGCCATCACCGTGGAGATGTCCGCGGAGGAATGCCTGCTGACAGTCGGAAGAGACGTCAAATACCACGTCTGGAATCGACTTCTCTGCGGCTCTAGAGTCGTCGAATCCGAACACCTGTTCCCAGATGAGGGCTGCCGCGCGATTCGGGAGTCGTACTTGATCGATACCGCCGTCGTGTTCGGTCAACTCTGTCGAGATTCCGAACACGTGTTCGAAGGCGGCTTGATACTCCATGGCGAGAGATCCGTCGTTCGTTCCGGTAGTGAGACAAATCCCCTCACCGAGCGAACTCGACCCGCTTGCCGTATAGAATCCGAATAACTCGAACAACGTCTCATCCAGACTGACGTATCGGTCGATTCCGTGAGCCGCGTCGGGCGTGGCCATCAGAGTCACTTTTTCGTCCTCGGGGATGCGCCCGATATCGTCATCAGTGAGTTCGCTCATACGAACACAATTCCGTGGACGGTTGGTCTGGAATCTTTCCTGTTGGTCGGTCTGCCGGGGTTCAGGATCCGCAACCACGGGTCTGGGGGCACTTACACGGGATTCATCATCTGAGACTACAGGGCCACTCTGTGCTAGCTCACCACCATCAGTCGCATACATCTCAGTATCGTTCCGTTTGAACATCTCCTCTATCCCGCTTCCACGTGCGTACATCTCGGAACCGTACTGACCGCTCAGTTCGACGAGTTCCGCCAGGAGATCGATCTGTGTACCATCCCGCTCCCCGTCGAGCGGAACAGAACGCGGCGCGACGACCTCATCTCCGGGTTCGATCTCGTCGCCTTCGGTCAGTGCTATCTCTCCGTCCTGCCACACGAACACACTGTGGGACGCGGTCACTTTCAGGTTGCGACCGTAGTCGGTATCGATCTTGTACAGCGGTTCGTCAATCTCGTGACGGATGACCTGTTCGATCGGCTGGAACTTTGTTCGGTTGTCGTCTCGGCCGAAACAGAGGACCTCGTAGTCTTCGTACCCTTCTCCGTCCGACTCGATAACGCTGTCAATGAATTCTCCAATCGCGACGAACTGGGTGTTACCGGCGGTGTCACGGACTAACCCGTGTTCTTTGCCGTCGACGCTCATCAGGATAATCTTCTCGTAGCGCGTCTCCTCGATATCGAATTCTTCGCCGATCCCGGTTCCAATTGCCGTAATTAGGGCTCGGATTTCGTTGTTCTCGAGAATCCGGTCGAGACGGTGTTTCTCGACGTTGAGAATCTTCCCTTTGATCGGGAGGATTGCCTGATCTTTACGATTCCGGCCCTGTTTTGCACTCCCGCCGGCACTGTCCCCCTCCACGACGAACAGTTCGGCCTCAGACGGATCACGTGTTTGACAATCTGCGAGTTTCCCTGGAAGTGCTGTCGACTCGAGTGCTGATTTCCGCCGGGTCAATTCCTCGGCTTTCTTAGCGGCTTTTCGCGCCCGTGCCGCTTCGGCAGCCTTGCGAACAATCGACTTTGCCGTCGAGGGGTGTTCTTCGAGGTAAGTTCCCAACTGCTCGTGAGTCGCCGACTCGACAATCCCTCGAACCTCAGAGTTACCGAGCTTCGTCTTCGTTTGTCCTTCGAACTGCGGGTCAGGGTGTTTCACCGAGATGACTGCAGTGAGTCCCTCTCTCACGTCCTCACCGTTCAGGTTCCCTTCAAGATCGGATGTCAGCCCGTATTCGTCGGCGTAGTCGTTGACGACCCGGGTCAGGGCGGTTTTGAATCCTGTGAGATGTGTACCTCCCTCACGGGTGTTGATATTGTTCGCGAACGCATGGATCGATCCTTGTAATTCGTCGGTTGCTTGCAGTGCCACCTCGACGTGGACATCGTGGTCTTCCCCCTCGAAGTGGACGACATTCTCGTGAAGCGGAGTCCGAGTCTCGTTGAGATAGTTGACGAATTCTCTGATTCCGCCGGTGTATTGAAATTCATCGCTATTCTCGTCACTCCGTTGGTCACGCAGAGCGACTTTCACCCCGGAGTTGAGAAACGCTAACTCCCGGAGTCGGGAGGCTAACGTGTCGTACGCGAAATCAGTCGTTTCGAAGATTTCTTCATCGGGCCAAAAGCGAATCTTCGTTCCTGTCGCCTCATCAGGTTCTATGTCGCGGACTCGCTCGAATCCGTCTTCTTCCGGTTCGCCACGGTCAAACTGATGATGAAACACACCGCCGTCTCGTTTCACTTCGACTTCGAGCCAGCTCGATAAGGCGTTGACGACACTCACACCGACACCGTGGAGTCCGCCAGACACCTGGTAGGATTTCGAGTCGAACTTCCCGCCCGCGTGGAGCACTGTCATAATGACTTCTAGCGCTGGCCGGTCGTATTCTTCGTGCGTATCGACAGGGATCCCCCGACCGTCGTCTTGGACGCTTACAGACCCGTTTTCGTGGATCGTCACTGTGATTTCATCACAGTGTCCGGCAAGTGCTTCGTCAATAGCGTTGTCGACAACCTCGTAGACAAGATGATGCAGTCCGCGTTCTTCTGTAGAGCCGATATACATTGCCGGGCGTTTCCGAACCGCTTGGAGCCCCTCGAGAACTTGTATCTGCCCGGCTCCGTAATCATTATCCCCAGACATTTGAACGATAAGTTATTATCGCCGCCGCGACTTAAAACCTCTTGTGCGCGCACGCGCGCTGTATAGGGACCATACGGCACTAGCAGCCGACTATATGGCACTGACAGCCGTCGAGCAAACTCAAAAAACCAAACACGAGTTTTGTGGCCGGCAAATCAAGTACTAACGATATTCTCGTCAAGATAGTGAACTAGACAATACAAGGAGAATACCCGCGTCTTCAGCTATCGACGATAGTACAGCGGTGATATCTCGGCCTCTCGTGTCGCACAGACACGTCCCTCAAAAGGGTCTCACCCGTGTCTGGTCGATACCGTGGATAATTACTCTCGGTGGAGTCTCCAATAGGACGGTCCCCGTCAGGTGTGAGATAAATACTCACAGATTTGTTTCGTCTCCGGAGTACAGTTTCACCACGCTGTCGGTGATATTTTATACCTGAGCGAGTGAATATGCTGTACAGAATGTCGGGCTTCCAGTCATCACTCGGTGAAGACGATGGTATTGCCAAAGAGCTGGCTGAGGGTCAGCGGGCAATCTCTATCGCCGAGTTTTTCGAGAAGAACAAGCACATGCTGGGCTTCGACTCGGGCGCACGAGGACTAGTCACGGCAATCAAAGAAGCCGTGGACAACTCTCTGGATGCGACCGAAGAAGCTGGGATTCTTCCTGATATATATGTCGAGATCACCGAGGTAGGCGATTACTACAGAGTGATCGTCGAGGATAATGGCCCGGGAATCACGAAAGAGCAACTCCCTAAGGTGTTCGGGAAACTCCTCTACGGAAGCCGGTTTCACAGGCGTGAGCAGTCGTTGCCCCCAGACCAGAAGCTGTTGATTCGTCGTAACGGTGAGACAGATCTCGTGTCGATTGGCAAGTTGTGTGATCTGTATCTGCCTGACGAGGGAGCAGCGACACAGCCAATCGATAATCATATCGAAGCGCCTGCGTTCGGGCGAACGAGCCACGATATAGACTGGGAACCGGTAACGCATGCAATTCGGCACGAAACAGCCGCTGAAACTGTTCTGATCACCACAGAACTGGGTCGCACTGTCGAAGTGACGGGCAATCACAGTGTGTTTTCAATTAGCGAGACCGGCGAAACTGTGGAAGTAAACGCAGGAGATCTCGCCTCTGGAGACGAGATTATTGTCCCCGAGCGACTCCCGCGAGCCGGTGACCCAGTGGACACAATCAACCTCCTGAATCAGCTCGATACCGAGTATCTCAAGAGCTTCGGTGTGGTGGTCAAGGGATTCGATGAGGAGACACGAGCGGCCCTCTCAGAAGTGACGAATATCTATGAGAGCGCTGTTCCGGCAGAAGCGGTCGTTCGTCACGGCTACGAACAAGAAGCGATGGCTCAGGAGTGTCTGCTCGAATATCGTTCGGGTGGTGACTCAGCCCGCGAGTCAGATCCGGCCCGTGAAGCTGACGTAACTACACCGCAGAACAGCCGACTGAGTCTCCCAGTCCAGTTCGAGACGACGGAACCCCTCGCACGACTTCTGGGCCGGTTCGTCGCGACAGGACAGATTACTGTGAGCGATACGACTGCGCTGAGACAACTGCACTCTTCGGCTGATGGCTCAAACAGTGCAGCCGTGACTGATGGTGGGACTGCTCTCTCGAGTATACCGTCATCACAGAACCCGGGACTGGATAGCGCTGTCACCGTCGGTACGACACTCGCGAAGAGCCTCTGTGAGCAGCCAGATGGACGGCGTATTCCAGAGTTCCTCTTCCAAGCCCCAGCCACACACCAGCGCGCGTTTCTCAGCGGCCTACACGGAGTCGAGAACCCGCTTCACACGGCCGAAAAACAGCTGACCTTCGCCACCGATGACGAAACTCTCCGCAGTCAGGTGTCGATTCTCTGGTCCATGCTTGGAGTGTCTGTTGCCTCTCCTGACGGGGACTCCGATGACGGGGCCGACCACCAGATCGTTGTTAACCCGTTTCAGGTGCAACTCGTAGATGCGGAATCGTCCGGAGATGTTCCTGACACAATCCAGGGCGACGCGGTCGCGAAACCAAGCGATTTGCTCGCTGGGACTGATATGCGATTACTCGAGGTCGAGTCAGTCGAGCAAACTGCCCCACCGGAGTACGTGTACGACATTTCGGTGCCAGGTGCCAGCGGTCGTGATGAGAACTTTGTCGTCGCCAACGATGGGCCGATTTCGGTTAAGAACAGCCGGGGTCAACAGGGGATCGGTATCTCCGCGGCAGTCCTGTACTCGCAATTGACCTCAGGAAAGCCCGCAAAAATCACCTCTCGGCCGAAGGGTGCCGACTCGGCTCAGTACTTCGAGTTGATTATCGATACCAATACGAATGAGCCAGAAATCAAAGCCGACAGCGAAACCACGTGGGATCGACCACATGGAACCCGGATCGAACTGGAGATGGAGGCGAATATGCGAGCCCGTCAGCAACTCCACGATTACGTCCAACATACCGCGGTGGTTAACCCGCACGCACGGATCGAACTCCGGGAGCCAAAGCTGGCGGAGCCGTTGAAATTCGAGCGGGCCACCGATCAGTTGCCCGACGAGACCAACGAGATCCGTCCGCACCCTCACGGAGTAGAACTGGGCACGCTGATCAAGATGCTGGAGTCTAGCGATTCGTATTCACTCTCAGGGTTCCTTCAGAGCGAGTTCACCCGTGTAGGGACGAAAACGGCCGCTTCTGTGTCCGACGCCTTCCGAGACCAGTACTACGGACGCGAACTCACTCTGACACCACCGGCAGAACACGAGCAAGTTGATATTGTGAGTGCGGTCAAAAACGCTGTTTCGAACAAGGGAGCGACTGCCACCGCAGAGTTCGCTGAGCGTGTCGCCGCTGCCATCGGCGAACACGACCGAATCGCTCACCACCAGGTGGTCGAAACTGTCCAGGACATCGCTGACGAAGTGGCAGCTGAGCATGGTCGTACCTTCGGGGACACGGTCAGGAGTAACGCTGTCGAGGCCGCCTGGAGCCAAATCAGTGCTTCTGGGGGCAGTGACACGAGTCCCGAAAGTGACGACAAAGCGGCCGATGAACCTGACCGGATCACACCAGACGTGTACGCGA
>JAQCMZ010000528.1 GCA_028274825.1 Haloferacaceae archaeon | reverse complement strand
ATCTCGACCTCCGCTGCGGGGTCGCCGCCCCGCCCGCGGGCGGCGTTTGCCACCGCCAGCGCCTCGTCCAGTTCCGTCTCGATGCGCTCGAAGTACCGCTCGTCGGCCGGTCGCAACTCCCGGTCGCCCTCGCTCATAGCGGCCACAGGTCGAGGTCGGTGACGGGGTCGTGCTCGCGCTCCAGTCGGGTCTCGAACGCCCGGACGTACAGTTCGCCTGCGAACGTCGTCGCCGTGTCCAGATGGCCCGCGACCACGCTGCCGTCCTCCCGGGAGAGGGTTGCGTGGGTGTGTGCGAACCGCTCGTCACCGAGCCACGAGATGTTTCCGACCGCCGGCGTCATCTCGAACGGTTCGTCGAACTGGACGGCGTCGTAGACCTGCTCGTCCTGGTCGTAGAACAGCAGTGTGGCGTCCTGTACCGCGCCCAGACCGAAAAAGAAGGCCGCGTCGATACCCTCCTCGGCGGCGAAAGCCTCGATCTGTCCGCGCCAGTCACGGCCGTGTTCGAGGCGGGCCACGTACTCGCGTGCACCCTCGACTTGCCTGTAATCCATGTGCGTTTGCCACGGTCGGTGGCGTCAAAATACTGTTGATCGTGCCGATAACGGGACGACTGGTGACGCTCGCCCCCAGTGTCTCGCGGGCGGCGGTGTTTAGTGGATTCAATAGAGCGGTGCACTGTGTCTGAGCGGGTCTCCTCCCATCGGCGCTCGCAGAGACAGCCATCCCGCTGGCCGCACCTGCTGACACAGTTCCGTTCGGCCCCCTCACTCGTCTCACTCACACACCTCAAGCAGGGCCCGAAGCCAGTCCTCTGTGACGCCTCCGAGTGGCCAGTGACCGGTTTCGCGGACAGTGTCGATTGCATCCTCGAGCGTGGAGCCACGCTCGCACGCGAGCCAGAGCACGAGTGCGCCAACTTTCAGCGAGCACTCCGCGTCGCCGAAATCGCCGCGAACAACTCCCGCGGGGATACCCGCGGTGCTCGTCCGCTAGCCGTTCGCGCTCGTGGCCCGCGGCGTTCAACAGTCAACTTTTCGCTTCTCCGGGTCGCCGACGATCAGGCTGTGGAACATCCCCCGCTCGCGGTTGCCCGTCGCGTCGGTCGCGCTGGTCGCCAAGAACAACTGCAGGATGATGCTCTCCGTGATCGGGTCGTGCCCGTGATTTCCGGACAGACGTTCTCGACCAGCACCGCCACGCAATCGCCCAGTTCGCCGCTGGCGATGCGCTCAATCTCGGCGGCATACTCGTCGAGGTCGATATCCTCGAAGCCAATCTCCTCCGGTTCGATGCCGACCCTGTCCAGATAGGTGTCGACGGTCAGCTCGTCGCTGCCGTTGTCGAGCAGCCGATAGATACCGGTGACGGTCATGCGGTCGCCAGCATCGACCGCGTCGAGCAGGGCCTGCTATACGTGCACGTTGAGATTCGATTGGTCGCCGCCGGCGGTGAGTTCCGGTAGCTGCTGAACCCGAATCGCCTGGAAGTTGACGAACTCCGGGCGGTCGAAATCGGTCTCGAACGGCCCCTGCTGTTCACAGCCCGGAGGAGTGCCTGTCGTGACTGTCTCTCTGTGCCGATGCGCCGGACCTTCTTCGAGTTCGCGTAACCATTGGGATGTGGTGCGCCAGGTTCCAGACAAGGCGGGACGATACGCGACAACTCTCGGTGGGGTGGACTGGGGCGGGTTAACAGTCAGTCGTCTGCTATCGGTTGTGTCCCTGTAGCAGCACGTTCAGAGGCGTCAGGGCGAGCGTTCGACTCGAGCCGTGCGGTGAACCCGTTGGCGGCGAAACTCACGTCGATGGATGAAACGACCGCGTGGAACCGCTTGCAGTGGTTGCCGTCCGACGCGATTTTCATCGTCGAGTCAATCAGGCCAACCTCGTCCAGTTCCTGCAATCGTCGATACACAGTCGGCTTTGAGGCGCCGGTGGCGTTAATAAGCTCGCGGCCAGTGCGGGGCTTCTCGACGACGGCTTCGAAAACCCGGTACGTGTACTCGTCACCGAGCAGTTCTAGAAGAGTGTCTGCCTCGACTGTGCGCTGGTGTGATTGCTCGGACGCAGAACCTGCGACGCTGTCGGGAGTTGTTGGCGGGTTCGTGGGGAGACCGGTCGACTGTTCCATATCTCCATGTATATCCTCCCTCTCCCTGGGCGCATATGCTAGGTATCTGCACCAGCACAAGTCTAGGCATAAAGACGAGCGCGCTGGGGTCATGTACGCGTTCTAGTAACCAAAATGACCACTCATGCCCGGTCCACTGCGAGGCGTACAGTACTCACTCCCAGACGGTTTCGTAGTCACAGACTGCCTGGAAGTAACTCTCGTCTTCTACAATTGGTCGTGGAATTCTCCCGTTGTCGAAATCTCTGAGTTGACCGAGATGAATCGGGAGGTGGCCTGTCGACGGGTCGTCTCCTCCGCTGGTTGCGACGAGTCTCCGGTTGACCAGACGTAGTGTGCTTGTGTTGCCGCTTTCCTCTGCCTGTCCCCGCCACTTTTTCACTGCAGACTGAATAGCATCCCCCTTTGCCGGCGCGATATCATCATTGGGGACATTGATCCAGATATGACCGTTCTCGGTACAGTAGAGTCGGCCTGCTGTCTCACGATACTCCTGATATGCGCTTACCAGTTCAGAGTGGTCAAACGCCGGTTTGAATCGGTAGTCACGCCACGTCCAGATCAGGTTTCCGTCGTAGCTCACACTCCACCGCTCTCCGTGATTGAACGGGAAACCGCGCCATACTTTTACACGGTTCTGGCGCGGCGCTCTGGGATCAGTATCGATCTCGTCAAACTCTATCGTACCGTCAAGTTTGCCGACGTACACTGGAATCCAGCCGCTGTCAATTGGCGCTTTGTTTACATCGTCGTACTCCTCTGCCGGAACTTTTGCTAGGACCTCCTTCCCCGCAGTAAGGCGAATACTCCCGTATCCACCACTCTTTCCCAGTAGTGACAGCGCCCGTTGTAGACCGTTCGGAACGCTGGTGTACACCGAGAGGTCCCGCTGTTCCCACTTCAGGACTGCATCAGTAAAATCGTCGTGTGAGACAACACTGTACTCGGAGCCACGATACGCCGATGGCCACGGACTCCCTGGAGTGAGTCTCACGGACTGTCCACCTGAGATCGGAACCTTCGTTGTTGTTTCCTTGAGTTTAGCCATCGGTGAATTCAGAACTCCTCCAGGTAGTCATCAAACATCTGGTAGTCACCGTCCTCATCGGAGTCGGCATAAAGCACCCCCTTTTTGCCGGGTGACGATTGTTCATCATTCGCCGGAACTGATCTGTCGTCCTGAGGCGCAGAAACGTTCTCGGTAACAAATTGAATTACTTTCGCGGCCTTCGCACGCCCGATTCCTCTGCACTCCGTAATCTCTTCAACTGTGGCGTCATGCAACTCACCCAGTGTTTCGTATCCTACCTTTTTGATTGCATATATACTGGTGTGGCCGACACCAGCCACACGGTCATCGATTTCGTCGACCGAGGTATCTGGAGGCAGCAGCGCACCGTCCCCCGATTCCTCGCTCGTCACGTCCGAGATTCCTCGTCTTGAACCCGAATTGTACGACTCCCGCAGTTCACTCAATCGGGCTTCGGTTATCTCGTCAACCCCTGCCTCTTTTCGCGCTCTCGCCCACGTATCAAAGGTTTCTCTAACTGTATCAATCGAAATATTCGCATGTTCTTGCATATCAGATACCAATGGCGTTCGACCAAGTTTCACTGCAACTTTCCGGATCTCGTCTAAGACTCCTTCCGGAGTATATTGGCTTTTTTCAGTCCTGCCTGAGTAGTTCCGAGGTATTTCGGTAGCTGTCGGGTCTGTCGAATCTGTTCCCGTAGTAGTGCCTTCTGAGGATGTACCGTGTTTTTGTTCGCTTGCCATTGCTGCATTTACTGCGGTTTTCCAGGAATCAAACTGCTCATCAACTGCGCTGATTGGAATATTGGCGTTAGTTTTGAAATCGTCACGCGTGGGCTCTCGATGAACGATTCGCTGTACTTTCACCATCTCGGTGAGGATTTCATCTTGATTACACGACCCTTCAGTAGCTGTGATTTCTGCTTCGTCTGTAGATGTTGCTGACTTCTGGTTAGGGTTGTCTGAACCAGAGTTGTAGCTCTCCTTCACACCAGACTGTTCCAGCACGTTGCTCCAAGAACCGAAGTAGTTCGTATAGGTTGCTCCCGAGTAGTCCCCGTATTCAGACATCTCGGCGTAATTTGGAACCCGCTCAAGCTCCTCAGCTATCCGTTGAATCTCGTCCACTAACGCCTGTTCTTTATCAATTCCAGCGGCCTTGAGAGCCTCGTCCCAACTCCCAAAGTACGATGAGTAGCTACGGTTTGGTCCGTATTCTTGCATGTCAACTGTAGAGGGAACACGTCCAATTTCCTCTGCTACCCGTTGTATTTCGTCCACCAACGCCTGTTCTTTATCAATTCCGGCCGCCTCAAGAGCTTCATCCCAACTCCCGAACTCCGGATAAAAGTCTTGAGTCGAGTACTCACACTTTTCGGGAAGTTCAGTTGTTTTGGGGACGTGCTCAAGTTGTTCGTGTAATTCCCTAATTGTTTCGAGCATCGCTTCTCTATCGTTGCTGTCGGAACCAGAGTCGCCGTTGTCGGAACCAGAGTCGTAGCTCTCCCTCACGCCAGACTGCTCGAGTGCGGTGCTCCAAGAACCGAAGTAGTTTGTATGGGTTGCTCCCGAGTAGTTCCCGTATTCGGCTATATCGGCGTAATTCGGGACGCGTCCAAGCTCCTCGGCTACCCGTTCTATGTCGTCCAGCAACGCTTGTTCTTTGTCAATGCCAGCGGCCCCGAGAGCCTCGTCCAAACTCCCGAACTCCTTATAAAATCTGTTTCGTGGGTATACACACTCGTCCAGAATTTCATCAAGATTAGGAACACGTCCGAGTCGTCCGTATAGGGTTCTGATGGTTTCAAGCATCGCTTCTCTGTCGTTGTTATCGGAATCAACGTCATTGTTGTCAGAACCAGAGTCGTCGTCCTCCTCGACACCGGACCGTTCTAGTGCGGTGCTCCACAACTCAAAATGCGACTGGTAGTAATCTGCCGAGTACGTTCCATGTTCGTCCATATCGACAGCCGATGGGACACCCCCAACCTTCTCTGCCACCCGCTCTATATCATCCAGCAGCACCTGCTCCTTATCAATTCCAGCGGTCTTGAGAGCTTCGTCCCAACCCCCGAAATTTCCTACGTAATCGTTCTGATGTATACCCGACACGTCCTGAAGATCGCCTGTCTCCGGGAGTCGGTCCAGACGGTCGTGAAGCGATCGGAGTTGTTCAAGTAACTCCTCACGAGTTATTCCGACTCTCTCGTCTGTCGTCTCTGTTTGCATCTCTGACACCCTCTCCAGTTCAAGCGGATCAACGCCACAGCGCGGTTCCGGTGGAGTCGGCAGTGCCACTAACTTGTCAAGTGGGCCGTCGTGGTTCTCGCCTTCTTCGAGCACTGCTCCAACAGCATCGAACGGGATGAGAGCCCGGCGGAACCACTGCTCGAGGTGACCGCCCTCAAAGAGTCCGATATCGTTGTTCTCGGCTATCTGTTCTGCTTGGTCGCTGAACGTACCGTTCGTCACGACGAGGAGAGCCGACGGTGATTGTGTCACCTCAGATGTCGTGCGCCCCTCGAGCAGCGGGGTGATGTGGTTCTCTCCCACTATCTCACCGGTTGATGTGACGGTTCTGATACCGAGTGTCCTGTGCTGTCGGTTCCAGAAGAGATCGACTTCGACGGCCTCGTTCGCGAGGGGTCGCACCGTATTGCCGTCAAACTGCTCCAGTGTGAGTCCGAGCACCCGTGCGAACTCGCGGGTCGAAAGATACGCAACATCGTCGACTCCGAGCCGTCGTGACGGTGCTGGCCTCGGCGAGGCTTCTGTTAAAGGCGACTGGGATAGTGGGGTCAGATTACCATCCTCACCGCCTGATTCCACATCGATAGTCTCGATAACCGCTTGAACCCGGTTTGCTGGGATATCTGTCTCCCCATCAATAGCCTCAATAACTGTCTGAATCCGGCTTTCTGGGAGATCTGACTCCCCATCGATAGCATCGATAACCGCCTGAACTTGACTTTCTGAGATATCCATCACATTTTGAATACGATTTATGAATTTTTCTTTTTTATTTTCAACACCAGCATTCTTATCAATGTACCGGCTTATTGTTCGCCAACCTGTCATCTGATCACCCCGATTAGTTTGGCGAACAACCCGATTTTCTCACGATGGACTATCGACTGGTCACGCTTGTCCAGAACCACGAGTTCGTTCGAACCAACGAGTTGCGACCCGTGAGCGACGACGTACCGCTCGTTAATCCCGCAACGGAGTTTCCTGAACCCGGACATCTCTTCCCGAAGTTCTGCCG